>NZ_JACYVL010000002.1:642523-710693 GCF_014842245.1 Frigoribacterium sp. CFBP 13707 | reverse complement strand
ACCCCTCCGCCACCACCACGTGGCTCGAGCACGTCACCGACGCCCAGTTCACCGGCAAGTCATGAGAGGAGCCCGGGGCTCTCCCCACCGTTCCGCTACGAGACACGGCGCGACAAGGAGAGAACATCGATGAACACCTTCAGTGGCGACACGCTCGCGAGGATCGCCGGGAGCGACGACCTCCACGTGTCACCGTTCCGGAACGACGGTACGACCTTTGGCACGCCCACGTGGATCTGGTCCGTCGTCGTTGATGACGCCCTCTACGTCCGGGCCTACAACGGGACAGCATCGCGCTGGTACCAGGCAGCCATGCAGCAGGGCGCCGGGCGCATCCGCGCAGCAGGAGCTGAGTACAACGTGACGTTCCATGCAGCCGCAGGCGAGGCTGACACCGAGATCGATGCCGCCTACCTCGTCAAGTACTCAGGTAGCCCCTACCTGCCTTCCATGGTCACAGCCAAGACGATCGCTGCGACCGTCGAAGTCAGGCCTCTCTCGGAGAGCTGACGAGTCCTCGAGCGCGTCCCACGGAACAAGGAGACCCTCGCGACCGAGACGTCCCCGAATCGACCCGCAGCCGCCTGCGACCCCCCTCGCGTTCCGACATCGGTCTCGTCGCCGGCGGACGGCACGGACGATCAGATCGGCGCCGAGCCCGGTAGAGCACCCGTGCTTCGAGACGACGACCACGGGGTCGGCGGTGCGGACGACGTCGTCCTTGGTTGTGCACCCCCGCTTCGCGCTTCAAGGAGGAGGCGGTGACATTCAGCTCGACCTACCTAGGCCTACACATTCCGCGGTCCACGAAAAGGGCTACACGCCAGGCGGGCATGTTCTGATCAGCGGGTCGGCATGAAGGGTCCCCCATATTCGCGGAGGTGGCTGATGCGTCCTCCACGGAGGGTGATGACGGAGACGTAGCGGCGACGGAGACGGCCGTCGCGGTCCGCGCGTCGGAGGACCGCCTCGTATTCGCACACCATCACGGCGGGGTCCTCCGTCGCACGCACGGCGTCGAAGATCACCTCGTCGAACCAGAGGAAGCTCTCAAGGCTGGCGGCCATGGCTTCGATCGCTGGCCGTCCCACGATCGGCGACGCGTCACCGGCTCCGTCAAAGGGCACGTCGATGACCGCATCCTGGTGGAACAAATCCGGGAAGGACGTGATGTCCTGGTCGATGCGGCCTTCGAGGGCGGCGACGAACGCCTCGACAGCAGGAGCGAAGTGTGGGGTCTGCACGGCGTTCAACCCAGCCGGACATTGGCGATGCCGCCGTCGATGTCGAGGACCGTGCCGTGGGCGTAAGACGCCTCGTCGGAGACGAGGAACCTGACGGCGAACGCGATGTCGACCGGGCGCACGGGCGTCCCGGCGACTGTGCCTCGGGTCATCTCGGCGAGGGCGTCGGCCGCGGCGGCGTTGCCCGGGGTGGCGGTGGCACCCGGCGCGACGGTGTTGACGTTCACGCCGCGGGGACCGAACTCGGCCGACCAGGTGCGGGTCATCTGTTCTAGGGCAGCCTTGGAGGCGGTGTAAGCCGCACCGGCAGGGATGCCCACCCGTGACATCCACGATCCGATGTTCACGATCGCCCCAGTGCCTCGTTCGGCCATGGCGGGTGCGAGTTCCGAGACGAGCACGTGCGGCGCCCGGATGTTCGTCGACAGCACCGCGTCGAGGTCGTCGTCCGCGAGCATCGCAGTCGGCAGCACCGGGTAGACGCCCGCGTTGTTGACCACGATGTCGACCCGCCCACCGAGCGCCGCAGTCGCCGCGGAAGTGAAGCTGCGGAGCTCGGCGTAGCTCCCAGAGAGGTCTGCGGGGACGGCGTGGGCGACACCCCCGGCGGCGACGATGGTGTCGACGACTGCCTGGGTGCGATCGACGTCGCGACCGCTGACGACGACCCTTGCGCCAGACGCGGCGAGGACGCGTGCGATGGCCTCACCGATGCCGCTCGAGGACCCGGTCACGATCGCGGTGCGACCGGCGAGTCGAGTGTCAGAGGGAAGGGACTGGAGAACGTCAAGATTGGACTGCATGGTCCATTCTTAGCAGTAGTGGACCCGTTGGTCCAGTCGGGTATCTTCGTGACATGGATGAGACGAAGCTCACCGAGCGTGGACGTCAGACTCGGCAGCGCATCATCGAGGCGACGGGAGAGCAGATCCTGGCCTCGGGGATCGGCGGGACGACGCTGGACACGGTGCGAGCTGCCACCCTGACGAGCAAGAGCCAGCTGTTCCACTACTTCCCCGGCGGGAAGACGGAGCTCGTCCGAGAGGTCGCCGCATGGGAGGGGCGGCAGTTGCTCGCAGCCCAGGAGCCTGAGATCCACGACCTCGGCTCATGGGGATCGTGGGAGCGATGGCGATCGGGGCTGGTGGACTACTACATCGGCCGCGGCCGCTGGGCCTGCCCCATCGGATCACTCGCGACCCAGGCGGCAGCCGTCGATGCTGAGCTTGACCGAACCGTAGCCGAGGGGATGCGAGCGTGGCGCAGCGCTCTCGCTGACGGTGTCGTGAAGATGCGAGCGACGGGGCTCGTCGCAGGGGTCGCAGATCCTGAGCGAATTGCGGTGTCCATCCTGGCGGCGATCCAGGGCGGACTCGTCCTCAGCCAGCCGGAACGATCAACATGGCCACTGGAAGCCGCCCTCGATTCAGCCCTCGCAACACTGCACGATGCAGCCACTACGTCTGATGACGCGGAATGAGGAGCGGCCTTCGCGCCGCCTGCATGACCGTAACTCGAGGCATGACGACAGGCCGAAGAGGCCGGGAGAACTGCCCGAGCAACACCCCCAGCTACTCGTCGCATCCTTTCCGTCACGACCCGTTGCCTCTTCGCCTGCCGAACCTCGGAAGTCGCGCATCGGCTCTACCGACATCACACCAGCACTCAGACCGAGCCAGGCATCCGACCGAGTGCCGCCCGGTCATCGAACGGCGCCTGATCGGGCAATTCCAAGGTGGGCCCTGCCGGGCTCGAACCGACGACATCCACGGTGTAAACGTGGCGCTCTACCAACTGAGCTAAAGGCCCCTGCACCGCGGGTGCGCGGCGGGACGATGGTACCGCGGCCGAGGCCGGGCCCCGTCGCGTCAGGCGGGGACGGGAACCAGCGCGTCGAGTGCCGTGCGGTAGTCGTCGATCGAGCGGGCCTGGCCGGGCTCGGTGACGAAGTGCTCGCGGATCACGCCGTCGACGTCGATGAGGAAGGTGGCGCGCGTCGCGAAGCCCTTGTGGTCGAGGAACACGCCGTACTCCTTCGAGACCTCGCCGTGCGGCCAGAAGTCGGCGAGCATCGTGAAGTCGTAGCCCTCGTCCTCGGCGAACGCCCGCAGCGTCGCCTTCGAGTCGACGGAGATGCCGATCAGCTCGACGCGGTGGTCCTGGAACATCGACAGGTTGTCGCGCAGCGTGCACAGCTCAGCGGTGCAGGTGCTCGAGAAGGCGAGCGGGAAGAAGACCAGCGCCACGGGCTTGACGCCCCGGAAGTCCGAGAGCCGGACGTGCTCGCCGAACTGGTTCGGCAGGTCGAAGTCAGGTGCCTGGATGTCGTTCTCCAGAGCCATTGCGCGTTCCTCCCTCGTCGGCTCGGTCGGCCGGCGATGACACGATCGTCGATACTACGCCGGAGGCGCGTGGCCGCAAGGCCGTTCGCCCGCGGCGTGCCGACGGCCGGCTCCCGACGCCTCCCAGCGGCTGCCGAGCCTCCGTCGGCGGAGGCAACTAGACTCGACCAGTCAGACGCCGACGACTGCCGTTACCCGGCCGTGTCAGCCCTGGCGTCTGCCTGCCCGAGACGGGTGGCAGCTGATGTCAACCACGAGTGATAGAGGTCAAGGGTGACGGTAAACGACCAGGATCCGTACACGGTCGACAAGGCCGATCGCGATCCGGAAGAGACCGCTGAGTGGCGGGAGTCGCTCGACTCCCTCGTCGCGACGCAGGGCCACGAGCGCGCGCGCGAGATCATGAAGAGCCTGCTGACGCGGTCGAGCGAGCTGCACCTCGGCGTCCCGATGGTCCCGAAGACGGACTACGTCAACACCATCGCCCCGGAGGACGAGCCCGAGTTCCCCGGCGATGAAGACCTCGAGCGCCGGTACCGCCGCTGGATCCGCTGGAACGCCGCCGTCACCGTGCACCGTGCCCAGCGCCCCGGCATCTCCGTCGGCGGCCACATCTCCACCTACGCCTCCTCCGCCGCGCTGTACGAGGTCGGCTACAACCACTTCTTCCGCGGTCAGGACGCCCCCGGCGGCGGCGACCAGGTCTTCTTCCAGGGCCACGCCTCCCCCGGCATGTACGCCCGCGCCTACCTCGAGGGCCGCCTCGGCACCGAGCAGCTCGACGGCTTCCGTCAAGAGAAGTCGCACCACACCGGCGGCCTCAGCTCCTACCCGCACCCCCGCCTCATGCCGTCGTTCTGGCAGTTCCCGACCGTGTCGATGGGCCTCGGCCCGATCAACGCGATCTACCAGGCCCAGGTCGCCAAGTACCTCACGAACCGCGGCGTCAAGGACGCCTCGGACCAGCAGGTCTGGGCCTTCCTCGGCGACGGCGAAATGGACGAGGTCGAGAGCCGCGGCCAGCTCCAGGTCGCGGCGAACGAGGGTCTCGACAACCTCAACTTCGTCATCAACTGCAACCTGCAGCGCCTCGACGGCCCCGTGCGCGGCAACGGCAAGATCATCCAGGAGCTCGAGAGCTTCTTCCGGGGTGCCGGCTGGAACGTCATCAAGGTCGTCTGGGGCCGCGAGTGGGACGACCTGCTCGCCCGCGACACCGAGGGCGCCCTGCTCAACCTCATGAACACGACGCCCGACGGCGACTTCCAGACGTACAAGGCCGAGAGCGGCGCCTACGTCCGGGAGAACTTCTTCGGCCGCGACCCCCGCGCACTGGAGCTCATCAAGGACTACACCGACGACCAGGTCTGGAACCTCAAGCGCGGCGGCCACGACTACCGCAAGGTCTACGCGGCGTTCAAGGCTGCCTCCGAGCACAAGGGCCAGCCGACCGTCATCCTGGCGAAGACGGTCAAGGGCTACGGCCTCGGCCCGTCGTTCGAGGGGCGCAACGCGACCCACCAGATGAAGAAGCTGACGCTCGACAACCTCAAGCAGTTCCGTGACGAGATGCGCATCCCGGTCTCCGACGCGCAGCTCGACGAGAACCCCTACCAGCCGCCGTACTACCACCCCGGCGACGGCGACGAGGCGATCCAGTACCTCCACGAGCGCCGTCGCGCGCTCGGCGGCTACGTGCCCGAGCGCCGCTCGAAGTACACCCAGGTCGCCGTGCCCGAGCAGAAGTCGTACGACGTCGTCAAGAAGGGCTCCGGCAAGCAGGAGGTCGCGACGACGATGGCCTTCGCGCGCCTCCTGAAGGACCTTCTGCGCTCGCCCGACTTCGGCCACCGCATCGTCCCGATCATCCCGGACGAAGCGCGCACCTTCGGCATGGACGCCTACTTCCCGACGTCCAAGATCTACAACCCGAACGGCCAGCACTACACGTCGGTCGACCGTGAGCTCCTCCTCGCCTACAAGGAGAGCCCCCAGGGCCAGCTGCTGCACGTCGGCATCAACGAGGCCGGCGCGTTCGCCGCCTTCACGGCCGTCGGCACCTCGTACTCGACCCAGGGCGAGCCGCTCATCCCGGTGTACGTCTTCTACTCGATGTTCGGGTTCCAGCGCACCGGCGACGCGATGTGGGCCGCCGGCGACCAGATGGCACGTGGCTTCATCATCGGCGCCACCGCGGGCCGCACGACGCTGACCGGCGAGGGCCTGCAGCACGCGGACGGCCACTCGCTCCTTCTCGCCTCGACGAACCCGGCCGTCGTCTCGTACGACCCCTCGTTCGGCTACGAGCTCGGCCACATCGTCAAGGCGGGCATGGACCGCATGTACGGCACGACGGAGGACGGCTCGCCGGCCCACTCCGACCCGAACGTCATGTACTACATCACCGTCTACAACGAGCCGATGGCCCAGCCCGCCGAGCCCGACGACCTCGACGTCGACGGGCTGCTGCACGGCATCTACAAGCTCAAGGGCGCTGACAACCTGGGCCCGCGCGCCCAGCTGCTCGCGTCCGGCGTGGGCGTGCCGTGGGCCCTGGAGGCGCAGCAGCTGCTGGCCGACGACTGGAACGTCGCGGCCGACGTCTGGAGCGTCACCTCCTGGAACGAGCTGCGCCGCGAAGGCCTCGCCGCCGAGGAGCACAACTTCCTCAACCCCGGCGCCGAGCAGCGCACCCCCTACGTCACGGAGAAGCTCCGGGGCAGCGAGGGCCCGTTCATCGCGACCAGCGACTTCATGGCCGCCGTGCCCGACCAGATCCGCGAGTTCGTGCCCGGGGACTACCTGACGCTCGGTGCCGACGGCTTCGGCTTCTCCGACACGCGCGCCGCGGCCCGTCGGTTCTTCAAGATCGACGGCCCGTCGATGGTCGTCCGCACGCTGCAGGCCCTGGCCCGCCGCGGCGAGGTCGACCCGAGCGTCGTCCAGCAGGCGATCGACCGCTACCGGCTGCACGACGTGACGGCCGGCACCAGCGGCAGCGCCGGCGGGGAGAGCTGACCGCGACGTGAGCGCTGAGCGGGTGTCGCACTCGCCCATGGAACCGTCCGCCGCCACGAAGGAGCGCACGCTCGCGTGGCTGCGGACGGTCTCGGGCGAGCTGTCGACGGCGACGATCAAACGCCTGGAGGAGACTCTGCCCTGGTACGGCGACATGCCGCCCGGGCGGCGCTCCGCCGTGGGGCTCGTCGCCCAGGCCGGCATCACGTCGTTCATCAGCTGGTTCGACAACCCCCAGTCGACGCCCTGGATCGCCGCCGACGTCTTCGGGGCAGCTCCGCGCGAGCTGCTCCGGAGCGTCAGCCTGCAGCAGACCCTGCAGCTGATCCGCGTGACGGTCGAGGTGGTGGAGGAGCGGGTCAAGGACGGCGACGACTCCCTCCGCGAGGCGATCCTGCTCTACTCACGCGAGATCGCGTTCGCCTCGGCGGACGTCTACGCGCGGGCCGCGGAGGCACGCGGCCTCTGGGACGCCCGGCTCGAGGCCCTCGTCGTCGACTCGATCCTCAGCGGCGAGTACGACGACGAGCTGCCGAGCCGGATCGCGGCGCTCGGCTGGCACGGGCACGGCGAGGTCTCCGTCCTCGTCGGCACGGCCCCGCGGATGCTCGACGTCGACATGCTCCGGCGCACGGCCCGGCACCTCGAGGCCGACGTGCTCATCGGCGTGCAGGGCAGCAGGCTCGTCCTCGTCATCGGCCGCGCCGAGCAGGTCGTCACCGACGCGGACGGCGAGACGGCCGCCCCCGACCGCCGGACGTCGTTCACGGAGATCGCCTCGGCCCTCGAGCCCGGCTTCGGCGACGGGCACCTCGTCCTCGGCCACGAGGTGCCCAGCCTCGTCGACGCGTCCAAGAGCGCCAAGGCGGCCCTCGCCGGCTTCGCGGTCGCGCGGTCGTGGCGAGCCGCGCCCCGACCCGTCCTGGCCGACGACCTCCTGCCCGAGCGGGCCCTCGCCGGCGACCCCGTCGCCCGGTCGACCCTCGTCAACCGCGTCTACAAGCCGCTCAAGAACCACTCCACCGAGCTCCTGACCACCCTCTGGTGCTACCTCGACAACGGGCGCTCGCTCGAGGCGACGGCCCGTGAGCTCTTCGTGCACCCGAACACCGTGCGCTACCGCCTCAAGCGCGTCTCCGACGTCATCGGCTGGGACGCCACCGGCGCCCGGGAGGCCCTCATCCTCCAGAGCGCGCTCATCCTCGGCTCCATCGCCGACCACGACGCCCCGGTCACGCGTCGCCGCTGACGCGTGCCGGAGGCGGCGCCTCGTGGAGATCGACAAGGCTCGTCGTGATCTTTGGTCGAGTTGCTACACCACGGCCCACGGTGTCGAGGGCATGATGGAGCAGTGATCGTTGTCGTAGCGCCCGGGCAGGGCTCCCAGTCCCCCGGCTTCCTCGCCCCCTGGCTCGCCGACCCGGAGAGCCGCGGCCTCCTCGAGACGCTGAGCACCGCCTCCGGCCTCGACCTGGTCGCGCACGGCACGACCTCCGACGCCGACACCATCCGCGACACCGCGGTGGCGCAGCCGCTCATCGTCGCCGCCGGCCTGCTGACAGCGCACGCTCTCTTCGCCCGCGTCGACCGCGGCCGGGTCGGCGGCGTCGCCGGCCACTCCGTGGGCGAGTTCACGGCCGCAGCGGTCAGTGGCGTCCTCACCGACGAGGAGGCGGTCCGCCTCGTCGCTGAGCGCGGGCGCGCCATGGCCGCCGCCGCGGCCCAGGTCGAGACCGGCATGAGCGCCGTGCTCGGCGGCGACGCCGACGAGCTCACCGCCCGCCTCGCCGAGCTGGGCCTGTCACCCGCCAACTACAACGGCGGCGGACAGATCGTCGTCGCCGGCGAGCTCGCCGGCCTCGCGGCCCTCGCCGAGCAGCCCCCCGCCAAGGCCCGGGTCGTCCCGCTGCAGGTGGCCGGGGCGTTCCACACGCGCTTCATGGAGCCGGCCGTCGGGGCCCTCCGCACCGCCGCCTCCTCGGTGACGCCCGCCGACCCGACGCTCCGCCTCTGGACCAACCACGACGGCACCGTCGTCACCTCGGGCCCGCGCTTCGTCGAGCTGCTGGTGGGCCAGGTGGCCTCGCCCGTCCGCTGGGACGCCACGATGGAGTCGTTCGCGGCGGAGGGCGTGACCGGCATCGTCGAGCTCGCCCCGGCCGGCGCCCTCACCGGGCTCGCCAAGCGTGCCCTCCGCGGCGTCCCCAGCGTCGCCGTCAAGACCCCCGACGACCTCCAGGCCGCCGTCGACCTCCTCGAGGGAGCAGCATGACCACCCCCCAGATGAACCAGACCACCGGTGCGGCGTACACGCGCATCCTCTCGCTCGGCGCCGCCCGCGGCGAGAACGTCGTGCCCAACGCCGACATCATCGAGCCGATCAACTCCTCCGACGAGTGGATCCAGCAGCGCACCGGCGTGATCACCCGGGTCCGCGCCTCGAAGGACGTCCACGTCGTCGACCTCGCCGAGACAGCGGCCCGCCAGGCGATCGAGCGCGCCGGCATCCGCCCCGACCAGATCGGGGTCGTGCTCGTCTCGACCGTCAGCGGCGGCGTGGCGACGCCCTCCGTCGCCACCCTGCTCGCCGAGCGCATCGGCGCGAACCCCGCCGCGGCGTACGACATCAGCGCCGCCTGCGCCGGCTACGCCTACGGCATCGCCCAGGCCGACTCGTTCGTGCGCAGCGGCCTCGCCGAGCACGTGCTCGTCGTCGGCGCCGAGAAGCTCAGTGACATCATCGACCCGACCGACCGCACGATCTCGTTCCTCCTCGCCGACGGCGCGGGCGCGGCCATCGTCGGCCCGAGCGACACGGTCGGCATCTCACCGACCGTCTGGGGCTCCGACGGCAGCAAGTGGGATGCGATCGGCATGACGTCGACCATGCAGGAGTACCGCGAGGGCGCCGGTGAGGTCGCCTGGCCGACGCTCCGCCAGGAGGGCCCCACGGTGTTCCGCTGGGCCGTCTGGGAGATGGTCAAGGTCGCGAAGCTCGCCCTCGAGCGGGCCGGCGTCACGAGCGACCAGCTCGCCGCCTTCGTGCCGCACCAGGCCAACATGCGCATCATCGACGAGTTCGCGAAGCAGCTCGGGCTGCCCGACACCGTCGTGATCGGCCGCGACATCGCCACCACCGGCAACACCTCGGCCGCCAGCATCCCGCTCGCGACGCACCGCCTGCTCGAGGAGAACCCCGAGCTCAGCGGCGGCCTGTCGCTGCAGATCGGCTTCGGCGCGGGCCTCGTGTTCGGCGCCCAGGTCGTCGTCCTGCCGTAGCGCGCCGCGCCTCCCCCTCGCCCCCGCCTGTATAGGCTCTACCTCGGTCACCACGACACCCCCTCAAGGAGAACAACACCATGGCACTGTCCACCGAAGAAGTCCTCGCCGGCCTGGCCGAGCTCGTCAACGACGAGACGGGCATCGCGACCGACACCGTCGAGATGGACAAGTCGTTCACCGACGACCTGGACATCGACTCCATCTCGATGATGACGATCGTCGTCAACGCAGAAGAGAAGTTCGACGTGAAGATCCCCGACGAAGAGGTCAAGAACCTCAAGACCGTCGGCGACGCCGTCACCTTCATCACCAAGGCGCAGGACTAACGACGTCGCGGCCCGGCCCGGCCCGCAGGGGCCGGCCGGGCGCACCCGTTCCGCCGCTCTCCGTCGCGCCCCTGCACGGCCGGGCGACAGCGCCACTCCAGGGAGAACCGTCATGACCAAGAAGATCGTCGTCACCGGCATCGGTGCGACCTCGCCCCTCGGCGGCACCGCCGTCGACAGCTGGGCCAACCTCCTCGCCGGCCAGTCCGGCATCACGACCCTCGAGCAGGACTGGGTCGCCAAGTACGAGCTGCCCGTCACCATCGCCGGCCAGGCGCGGACGCCCTCGGCCGACGTGCTCGACCGCCGCGAGACGAAGCGGCTCGACCCCTCCAGCCAGTTCGCCCTCACGGCGGCGCGCGAGGCCTGGGCCGACGCGGGCTCCCCCGAGGTCGTCCCCGAGCGCTTCGGCGTCGACTGGGCCACCGGCATCGGCGGCGTCTGGACCCTCCTCGACGCCTGGGACACCCTCCGCGAGAAGGGCCCCCGCCGGGTCCTGCCCATGACCGTCCCGATGCTCATGCCCAACGGCCCCGCCGCGGCCATCTCCATGGGCCTCGGCGCCCGTGCCGGCGCCCGCACCGTCGTGTCGGCCTGCGCTTCCAGCACCGAGTCCATCGCCAACGCGTACTCGCACCTCCAGCAGGGCCTCGCCGACATCATCATCGCCGGCGGCTCCGAGGCGGCGATCCACCCCATGCCGCTCGCGTCGTTCGCGGCCATGCAGGCCCTCTCGAAGCGCAACGACGACCCGGCGACGGCCTCGCGCCCGTACGACGTCACCCGCGACGGCTTCGTCCTGGGCGAGGGAGGTGCCGCGCTCGTCCTCGAGACCGAGGAGCACGCGCTCGCCCGCGGCGCGAAGATCTACGCCGAGCTGATCGGCGGCGACGTGACCAGCGACTCGTACCACATCACGGCTCCCGACCCCGAGGGCTCCGGCGCGGCGCGTGCCGTCGTCGCCACGCTCGAGGCCGCCGGCGTCGAGCGCGAGCAGGTCGTGCACGTCAACGCCCACGCCACGAGCACGCCGGTGGGCGACATCGCCGAGTACCGCGCCATCAAGCGCGTCTTCGGCGACCACACCTCGAAGCTCGTCGTGTCGGCCACGAAGGCCGCGACCGGTCACCTGCTCGGCGGGGCCGGCGCGATCGAGGCGGTCTTCACCGTCAAGGCGCTGCAGGAGAAGATCGCTCCCCCGACGATCAACGTCACGCAGATGGACGACGAGATCGACCTCGACGTCGTGCTCGGCGAGCCGCGTCGCCTCCCCGACGGCCAGATCGTCGCGATCAGCAACTCGTTCGGCTTCGGCGGCCACAACGCGGTCATCGCGTTCCGCTCGGTCTGACCGGCGCGACGCGCCCCGACGCGTCGTAGCGAGCACGACGAAGGCCGGCACCCGCGAGGGTGCCGGCCTTCGTCACGTGACCCGGGAGGCGCGGGTCGGCTGAGCGGTCAGCCCACCTTGTGCAGCCACACGACGGGGTTGCCCTCGCCGCTGTGGCGGAACGGCTCGAGCTCGTCGTCCCACGCCTGCCCGAGCGCGAGCCGGAGCTCGCGGTGCAGCTCGAGGGCGTTGGAGCCCGCGATGTCCATGGCGTACCGGATGCGGTCCTCGGGGACGACCGTGTTGCCCGCGGTGTCGGTCTGGGCGAAGAACACGCCGAGGTCGGGCGAGTGCATCCACCGCCCGCCGTCGTTCTCGGCGCCCGGGTCCTCCGTCACCTCGTAGCGGAGGTGCTCCCAGCCCCGGAGGGCAGAGGCGATGCGGGCACCCGCGCCCTCGTCTCCCTGCCAGGAGAATTCGGTGCGCTGGGAGCCCTTCAGCACGGGCTGGTCGACCCACGCGAAGTTGACGGCGTGCCCGAGGGCACGACCGACGGCCCACTCCACGTGTGGGCACAGTGCACGAGGGGATGAATGCACGTAGAGCACTCCCCGAGCCATTGCAGCAGCCACGATTCCTCCATTCGGTCAGGTGCGACTTCCCCATCGACCTCTCGAACGGTGCAGCGCGGCTGCGATCGTTGCTCTCGTGCGTGTTCAGTTGTGCGCGGGCTAGCCCGCTGGGGAGATCATCGCAGATGCCGCCCGTGCATCACAACCGTGTAACAGCTGTGCGCCCTGGCGCGTCGGCGTGGGCGGACGAGGCGCACCCGGCGGGCCGGCCCGTCACTTGGCCTGCGAGTAGTCGTCGACGACGGCCACCGTCAGCGGGAAGCGCACCGGGGCCGACCCGAAGAGGAGGCGCCCGGCCTCCGCCGCGGCCTCGGTGACGATCTCGGCGACCTCCGCCGCCGCCTCCCGCGGAGCCTGCAGCACGACCTCGTCGTGGAGGAAGAAGACGAGGTGGGGAGCGCCGTCGCCGAGGTGGCCCCAGCGGTCGTGCACCCGGGAGCGCAGCGCGCCCATCCAGCACAGGGCCCACTCCGCAGCCGTGCCCTGGACGACGAAGTTGCGCGTGAAGCGGCCCCACGAGCGCGCGTCGCGGTCGACCGCGGCGCGGGGCATCTCGGGCGGCAGCTCGTCGGCGGCGTCGGCCGGCGAGGGCGAGGTGCGGCCGAGGAGCGTGCTGACCACGCCGCCCGCCTCGCCCGTCCGCGCCGCGTCCTCGACGAACTGCATCGCCTGGGGGAACCTCCGTGCCAGCCGGGGCACGAGGCGCCCGCTCTCGCCCTGGGTCGCACCGTACATGGCGCCGAGCATCGCGACCTTCGCCTCGGCGCGGCTCGCGACGGCGCCGCTCGCGACGATGCCCTCGTAGAGGTCGCCCTCCCCCGCGGCGGCCATCGCCCGGTCGCCGCTGAGGCCGGTGAGGATGCGCGGCTCGAGCTGCGAGGCGTCGGCCACGACGAGCGACCAGCCCGGGTCGGCCACGACGGCGGCGCGGACCGCCCTCGGCAGCTGCAGCGCGCCTCCCCCGCTCGTCGCCCAGCGACCGGTCACGACGCCGCCCGGCACGTAGTCGGGGCGGAACCGGCCGTCGCGCACCCACGCGTCGAGCCAGGCCCAGCCGTTCGCGACGAGCAGCCGCTGCTTCTTCTTGTACCGCAGCAGGGGCTCGACGACGGGGTGGTCGTGCCGCTCGAGCTCCCACTTGCTCGTCGACGCGGCCATGACGCCGGCGCCGTGCAGCGCCCGGACGAGCTCGGCGGGAGAGTCGGGGTTGAGGTCGGGCGCCCCGAGGGCCTCGCGCACCTCGGCGAGGTCGGCGCGCATCCGGCTCGGCCGCTCGCCCGGCGCGGGCCGCGGCCCGAGGATCTCGGTCAGCAGCCGGTCGTGCACGACGGGCGACCAGGGCACGCCGCGGTGGCGCATCTCGACCGCGATCAGGGCCCCCGTCGACTCGGCGGCCGTCAGCAGCTCGAGCCTGCCCCGCCCCTCGGCGGCCTCGATCGCCGCGCGCTGGCGGGCGAACTCGGCCGCGGGGTCGGGGAGGGACTCGGGCAGGACGTCGAAGAGCCCGTCGCGCGGGGACTCGCTCGCCTGGGGCACGTCCCACGGCCCCCGAGGGGCCCCGTGCAGCTCGGAGCCGACGGTGGCGGCCGAGGCCCGCAGCAGGGCGTGGCACAGGCGCAGGTCGACGCAGCGGGCGACCCGGACGCCGGCCTCGAGGAGGCACGGGTACCACCGCGGGGTGTCGTCCCAGACCCAGCGGGGCCGCGACGCGACGTCGGGGTCGGCCTCGCGCCTCCTGACCACCTCGGCGAGCTCGCCGTCGGCGACCGTGCGGGAGGGGCCGGGGGCGAGCGCGGCGCCCGGGGCCTCGCGGCTCCACGGGGTCAGCTCCACGTCGCCGTCGTCGAGACGGCGGACGAGGATGAACACCCGTCGATCTTGCCACCTGACGGGGGCCCGCCCGGCCGCACCCCGCGCTACTCGTGCAGCGGGGCCCCGGCCGTGTCGAGCACGGTCTTCTCGCCCGCCTCGACCGCGACCGTGAGCCGGTTCTGCGGCGGCGGCACCGGGCAGTTGAAGGCGTAGCTGAAGGCGCAGGGCGGCAGCACCGCCCGGTTGAAGTCGAGCACGATCGTGCCGTCGTCGGACGGCGTCGGGAAGAGGAAGCGGCCGACGGAGTAGGTGCTGTCGCCGGTCGTGCCGTCGGAGAAGACGAGCTGGAGGCGGTCGCCCTGACCGGCCGGGAACGCGACCAGCTCGTGCTCGACGCCGCCCAGGGTGACGCGGATGACGCCGGGCAGCGGCTTCGGCCGGCTCAGCTCGAGGTCGGCCTGGTGGCGGATGTCGACCTGGGCCCCCTCCTCGCTGCGGACGAACTCGGCGGTGACGACCCAGGCCGGGTCGTGGGGGAAGGCGTCGATCTCGCCGAAGCGGCCGATGTCGGGCGACGCGGCGTCCCAGACGCGGAGCGCCCAGCTCGTGCGGTCGTCGTTCGCTACCACGGTGCCGGTGACCGTGTCGGAGAACCGCACGCTGCTCGGGGTGATCGCGTCGTCCCCCGAGACCAGCACCGATCCGTCGACGAGGTCGCCGTCGACCACGATCCCGTCGGAGGCGGCGGCCGTCACCCGCAGGCCGGAGACGCCCGCGGGGGTCGGCTCCCACGTGCCCGGCACGCCCCAGATCGGCTGGGGCGAGTCGACCCACTGCGTGTTCACGAGGGCGAGCGGGCCGCGGGCGCCGACGACGTGGGCGTGGCGGAGGGCGCGGAAGCGCTCGAGCTCGACGGCCGCCGACGCGGAGTCGGGCGTGTGGGGCGCGGTGTCGGGCGTGCGGGGCACAGCGTCGGGCGTGCGGGGCGCGGCGTCGGGGGTGCGGGGCGTGGTGTCGGCCATGGGTCCTCCTGGGTCTGTCGGGGTGAACCTCGCGGGGCGTCCGATCATGCCCCACGGCGCGGCGCGGAGGGCCGTGCCGCGGCGCGGCGGGCTACGGCGTCGTGTCGCCGCCGAGGCGGCGCAGCTGCTCGGCGAACGGCACGACGTCGGCGAACGGGTCGTCGCGCTCGGTGTCGTGGCGGGCGACGAGGGCGGCGAACTCACCGGCGGCGCGGCTGACGCGCTCGGGCAGGCCGGTCGTCGTCTCGTCTCCCCCGCCCCAGTCCTCCGAGGCGGCGAAGACGGCCGTCGGCGACACGACCGCCCGCAGGTACGAGAACAGCGGCCGGAGCGCGTGGTCGAGCACGAGCGAGTGGCGCGCCGTGCCCGCGGTCGCCCCGAGCAGCACCGGGGTCCCGCTCAGGGCGTCCTTGTCGAGCACGTCGAAGAACGACTTGAAGAGGCCGCTGTACGACGCGGTGAACACGGGAGTGACGGCGATCAGGCCGTCTGCCCGCGCGACCTGCTCCAGGGCCGCGGCCAGCGCCTCCGGAGCGAACCCCGTGAGCAGGGCGTCGGTGATCTCGTGCGCCAGGTCGCGCAGCTCGACGACCTCGACGCGCGCGGGCGTCCCGCCGGCGAGCAGCTCGCGGGCGGTCGCCTCGGCGAGGCGGTCGGCGAGCAGCCGCGTGGAGGAGGGCTGGCTGAGCCCGGCGCTGACGACGACGACGGTCTTGGTGCTCACGGGGTGGTGCTCCTGTCTGTGGTGCTGGTGCTGGTGCGTGCTGGTGCTGGTGCTGGTGCTGATGCTGGTGCTTGTGCGTGCCGGGGCTCCGGCCGGCGCTCAGCGCGCGGTGGCGACGGGGTCGGCCTCGCGGAGCGCCTGCGCGTCGAGCGCGGCGGCGTCGGCCGCGGCCACCCGCGAGGCGTGGGTCGGCGCGTCGGGCACGCCGGGGGCCCGCCGGGCGTCGAACTCGGCGCGCAGCACCGGGACGACCTCCTCGCCGAGGATGTCGAGCTGCTCGAGCACGGTCTTCAGCGGCAGCCCGGCGTGGTCCATCAGGAACAGCTGACGCTGGTAGTCGCCGACGTACTCGCGGAAGCCGAGGGTGCGGTCGATGACCTCCTGCGGGCTGCCGACCGTGAGGGGCGTCTGGCGGGTGAAGTCCTCGAGGCTGGGCCCGTGGCCGTAGACGGGGGCCTGGTCGAAGTAGGGGCGGAACGCGGCCTTGGCGTCCTGCGAGTTCTTCCCCAGGAAGACCTGGCCGCCGAGGCCGACGATCGCCTGGTCGGCGCGGCCGTGGCCGTGGTGCTCGAACCGCGTGCGGTACAGCTCGACCATCTGCTTCGTGTGCGAGGCGGGCCAGAAGATGTGGTTGGCGAAGAAGCCGTCGCCGTAGTACGCGGCCTGCTCGGCGATCTCGGGGCTGCGGATCGAGCCGTGCCACACGAACGGCGCCACGCCGTCGAGGGGCCGGGGAGTCGCGGTGAAGCCCTGCAGGGGCGTGCGGAAGTGCCCCTTCCAGTCGACCACGTCCTCCGTCCAGAGTCGGCGCAGCAGCGCGTAGTTCTCGATCGCGAGGTTGATGCCCTGGCGGATGTCCTTGCCGAACCAGGGGTAGACCGGCCCGGTGTTGCCGCGGCCGAGGGTCAGGTCGACGCGGCCGTTCGTGAGGTGCTGGAGGGTCGCGAAGTCCTCCGCGATCTTGACCGGGTCGTTCGTCGTGATGAGCGTGGTCGAGGTGCTGAGCGTGATCGTCTCGGTCTGCGCGGCGATCCAGGCGAGGAGGGTCGTCGGGCTGGAGTTGACGAAGGGCGGGTTGTGGTGCTCGCCGGCGGCGTAGACGTCGAGGCCGACCTCCTCCGCCTTCTTGGCGATGGTGACCATCGCCTCGAGGCGCTCGTGCTCGGTCGGGGTCCGCCCCGTGGTCGGGTCGGTCGTGATGTCGCCGACGCTGAAGATCCCTAGCTGCATGGTGTCCACCTTAGCTCAACTGCATGCGTTTGCATGTAGTTGTCCGAACGCGCGTTTCCCCCTCGGCATTCCCGCCCCGAGGGTCCTCGCTCTCTCTCTCTCTCTCTCTCTCTCTCTCGACCGCGTCGACGGCTCCCGCCCCGCGCCCGGCGCCCTCCCCCTGTAGGCAACTCCCGCTCCCCGCTCCCACCCCTCGTGTCGGCCACTCCTGCTCCTTGCTCGCACCCTCCTGTCGGCAACTCCTGCTCCCCGCTCCCACCCCTCGTGTCGGCAACTCCTGCTCCCTGCCTCCGACACCGCGACTCCCCCGCTCCGCGCACCACGAGTCAGGAGTTGCCGACCGAGCACGAGGGGCCCCAGAGCGCCCACGGACGAGCCCCCGCGCCAGCCGTGTCCGGCCACCTCGTCATCGCCGGGCACGCCCTCCACGGCCCGCCCTGTCGGCAACTCCTGCTCCCTGCGTCCGACACCGCGACTCCCCCCGCTCCGCGCACCACAGCGCAGGAGTTGCCGACCGAGCGCGGCGATCCCGAGACCAGCGAGGAGTCGCGATAGACGGAGGCGTGCCCGTCGCGCACCCGACGCACCGGGGCCCACTCGATCGGCTCAGGTGTGTCGGCAACTCCTGCTCGGGCACGCCCGTCCCGGCCGACGGGGCCGCTCCGGGGCACGGAGCAGGAGTTGCCGACAGGCCGGAGGGCGGCAGACGAGACGGGAGGCGGGCGCTCGGACGAGGAGTGTCGCAGACGAGGGGGGTCGCGGTCGAGGAGGGTCGCGGACGAGGGGTCCGGTCGGGGGCCCGAAGGTCGTGGAGGGAAGGACGCCGCCCACCGGAGCGGACGGGGCGCCCGAGCAGAACGAGGAGAAGGAGGAGCGGGTCAGGCCAGCGGGGGCGCGAGGCGGAGGAAGCGCTCGGCGACCTGGGCACGCTCGACGGGGCCGTCGCCGTCACGGTCGATCTGCGGCGAGTCGAACTCGACCCACCAGGCGCGGGCGGACCCGCCGATGGCGGAGACCCCCTGCCAGGCCGAGCCGCCGGCCCGGAGCACGACGCCGGTCGGGCCGTAGGGGAAGGGCGACGCGGCGTCCTCGTCGGAGTCGAGCACGTACACCTGCGCCCCGATGCCCATGCGGGCCGGGCCGGCCGCGGGGCCGTCGTCGTCGGACTGCAGATCGCGCGGTCGCCTCGTGAACATGCGCACATCGTGCCACAGGCACCTCAGCGCGAGGCGCGAGGCGCGAGACGCGATCCGCGATCCGCGATCCGCGAGCCACGACCTAGCGCGCGACGACGCCCCCGCACGCGACACCAGTAGGGCGGACGGGACTTGAACCCGTGACCGATCGATTATGAGTCGACTGCTCTAACCGGCTGAGCTACCGCCCCCCGCCGACCCGTCGGGCCGCCGAGGCGGGTCAGGCCGGGTCGACCTCGGTGGTGGGTGCCACCGGCTGACCACGATACAGCCCCTCGAACACGCTCAGCGTGCGCTGGATGTCGTGCCCCTGGATGACCCGCAGGCTGGCCCGCCGCATCGCGAGGTACTCGTCGTCGGGGAGGGTCAGCACCCGGGTCAGCTTCGCCGCGAGGTCTCGGCTGTCGCCGGGCCGGAAGAGGTGCCCGTTGACGCCCTCCGTCACGAGGTGCGGCAGCGCCATCGCGTCGGCGACGACGATCGGCAGGCCCGACGCCATCGCCTCGAGGCTGGCGATGCTCTGCAGCTCGGCGATCGAGGGCATCGCGAACACCGTGGCGTCGGTGAGCGTCTGCCGCAGGTCGTGGTCGGACAGGTACCCCGCGAACGTCACCCGGTCGGAGAGGCCCAGGTCGACGGTCAGCTGCTGCAGCTGCTTCATGAGGTCGCCCCCGCCGACGATCGTCAGCGTGGCGCCGAGGGCGGGGTCGAGCTGCGTCACGGCCCGCAGCAGCACGTCGATCTGCTTCTCGGCGGTGACCCGGCCGACGAACACGATGCGGTTCTCGGCCGGGCGGTCGGTCCGGGCGGTGTAGTCGGCCGCGTCGATGCCGCACGAGACGGCGAGCACCCCGTGCACGTCGACGGCCTGCTCGAGGAAGTCCGCGGCGGCCTGGGTCGGCGTCGTGATCGCCTCGACGCGGCGGAACGTCGAGCTCGCGTCCTTCCACGCCAGCGCGACGGCGGTGGCCCGGAGCCCCTGGGGCAGCCCGGTGTGCTCGAGGAGGTTCTCGGGCATGAAGTGGTTCGTCGCGACGGCGCGGATGCCGAGGCGGTTCGCGACGCGGACGACCGCGCGCCCGACGACGATGTGCGACTGGATGTGCACGACGTCGGGCTTCACCTGCGCGATGACGCGCTCGGCGTTGCGCTGCGCCCGCCACGGGGTCGCGAAGCGCAGCCAGTCGTGCAGCGGCCAGCGCGTGGAGTACAGGCGGTGGACGGTCAGGGTCGTGCCGGCGTGCTGCTCGAGGAACGTGCCGTGGCGACGCGTGGCCGCCGGGGCCAGCACGTGCACGTCGTGGCCACGGTCGGCGAGCCCGACGGCGAGGCGCTCGGCGAAGTTGGCGGCGCCGTTCACGTCGGGCGGGAAGGTGTCGGCGGCGATCAGCACGGTGAGGCGGGCGTCGGAGTCGGCCTCCGGGCGGGTCGGCGCGGCGGGATCGGGGGCGTCGGTCACGTCTCGGGCGTCCTTCGTGAGGCTCGGTGGTCAGGTCGAACGGTGGTCAGGTGAGGCGCGGGTCAGGCCGAGGAGGCGCGGGTCGTGCCGAGGAGGCGCGCGTCCGGTGAGCGGCCCGCTCCCGTCGCGGCGTGGCCACGCTAGCTCAGGTCTTCTTCACGGGCTGGTATTTGGCCAGCTGGAACACGCCGTAGACGGCGACCGCGCCGGCGAGCAGGAAGAGCACGACGGCGACGGCGGGCGCGGTCGCGGCCTCCCCCAGCACGACGATGCCGATCGTGACGGCGATGATCGGGTCGACCACCGTGAGGCCGGCGATGACCAGGTCGGGCGAGCCCGACGAGTAGGCGTTCTGCACGAAGTACCCGCCCAGGGCCCCGGCGGCGAGGAGCATCACGAGGCAGACCACGCTGAGCCAGTCGAACTCCCCCGCCGTGATCCTGTTCAGGACGACCTTGGCGAGCGTCGCCACGAAGCCGTAGAGCACCCCGGCCCCGATGATGTAGAACAGCGCGCTGCGGCGACGGCGCAGGAGCACGAACGCCCCTCCGAGCAGGGCCCCCACGACGAGCAGCAGCACCAGCACCGTGACGAGCTGCGGGGTCGTGATCGGGCTCTCCGTGGCGGTGAAGGCGGCGACGGTCGCGAACAGCCCGATGCCGCCCACGCAGATCGCGATCGAGCGCTTGACCCTGCCGGTCAGCCGACGCCCCGTCACCCTGGCGTTGACGAGGGCCGTGACGACGAGCGCGACGGCGCCGAGCGGCTGCACGACGAGGAGGGGCGCGATCTTCAGGCTGGTGAGCTGGAAGACGATGGCGAGGCCCAGCATGGCCGTCCCCATCACCCACGAGGGCCGCCCGAGCAGGGCGAGGACCTGGCGCACGGACATGCCGCTGTGGGCCGCGCCGAGCCGGTGCTCGACCTTCGCGACCCCCCGGCTCTGCAGCTGCGCGCCGATCGACAGGAAGACCGCGCCGACGAGGGCGAGCGGGATGCCGAGCGCCTGGTACGGGGTCAACGAGACCTGGGCGGTCAGGTCCCCGAGGTCAGCGCTCACGCGACCACGGTAGCGGGCGCGTCGTCGATAGTCTGGACGAATGGCCGTACGTCCCATCTCGATCACGGGTGATCCCGTCCTCCACCACCGCGCCTCCGAGGTGCTCGACATCGACGAAGAGCTGCGCACGCTCGTCGCCGACATGTTCGAGACCATGGACGCCGCTCCCGGGGTCGGCCTCGCCGGCCCGCAGGTGGGCGTGGGCCTGCGCCTCTTCGTCTGGTCGTGGATCGACGACGACGGCGGCGACCAGCGCGGCGTCGCGATCAACCCGACCCTGTGGCAGAGTCCGCTGACGATCGAGCCGCTCGACGACGAGGGCGAGTCGGAGGGCTGCCTGTCGATCCCGGGCGAGCGCTTCCCGCTGCGCCGCGCCGACAGCGTGCTGCTCCGGGCCACCGACCTCGACGGGCGGCCGTTCGAGATCGAGGCGGTCGGCTGGCTCGCCCGCATCTTCCAGCACGAGTACGACCACCTCGACGGCGTGCTCTACGCCGACCGTCTCGAGCACCCGTTCCACAAGGCGGCCGCCAAGGCCGTGAAGCGCGCGAGCTGGGGCGTGCCCGGCAAGACCTGGCTGCCGGGAGTCGACCACCTCGACGACTGATCGGCGCGGCCTCGGGCCTCGTCGCTCCCCGAGGACGTGAGGAGACCCAGCGGGCGGAGCCGCTGGGCCGTCGCTCCCCCAGAACGTGGGAAGGCCCAGCGGGTGGAGCCGCTGGGCCGTCGCTCCCCCAGGAACGTGAAAAGGCCCAGCGGGTGGAGCCGCTGGGCCTTCGCTCCCCGACTTGGACTCGAACCAAGAACCTGCCGGTTAACAGCCGGCTGCTCTGCCAATTGAGCTATCGAGGAATGGCAACTGCTGCGAACCTGAGTTCTCAACAGCGGGTCCAACTGTAGCGCACATCTGACCTCCGGATGAACACCGGGCGCGCGCCGGGCGCGTCGCGCCGCGGCCCCTGCCCCCACCGCCCGCGGGCGGCCGTGGGACCGGACCTCAGTAGCCGGCGCGCGGGTCGACGACCCCCGCGAAGTCGCCGTCGCCGGCCAGGGCGCGCACGTTGTGGCGGATGCGGCCCGCGAGCAGCGGCGCCGTCATCTCGGGGGTGTCGGCCTGGTGCGGCGTCACGATCGCCCGGGGGTGGCCCCAGAGCGGGTGCCCGTCGGGCAGGGGCTCGGGCGACGTCACGTCGAGGCCGGCGCCCCAGAGACGCTCGTCGTCCAGGGCGGCGACCAGCGCCTCCGTGTCGACGAGGTCACCGCGCGCGACGTTGACCAGGACGGCCCGCGGAGGGAGCAGCGCGAGCCGCCGGGCGTCGACGAGGCGCGCCGTCTCGGCGGTCGAGGCCGCCGCGAGCACGACGACGTCGGCGTCGGGGAGCACCTCGTCGAGCTGCTCGACGGTGACCGTGCGCTCGGCGCCCGCCACGGGCTCGGCCGACCGGCGGACCACCGTCACGCGGCACTCGAAGGGCGCGAGCAGCCGCAGCAGCTCGCGCGCGATCCCTCCGGCGCCCACGACGACGACCCGTCGGCCGTACAGCGAGACGCCGCGCTGCTCGGTCTGCCACGAGGTGGCCTGGACGCGCGAGGGCACGACCCGGAGAAGCGAGAGGACGAGCATCAGGGCGTGCTCGGCGACCGGCTCGGAGTACGCGCCCTTCGCGCTCGTCCAGAGGGGCCGGGGGGCGTCGGCGTGCCGGGCCAGCACGTCGGAGAAGGCGTCGACGCCGGCCCAGGGCAGCTGGACCCACTCGATGCCGGGATGGGCGGCGAGTGCCGCGTCGAGGCCGGCGACGTCACGGTACGACAGCCAGATCAGGCCGCGCGTGTCGGGGCCGAGCGGGACGAGCGTGCCCCCGGCCTCCTCGACGGCGGCCACGAAGACCGGGGACTCCCGCGGCGCGACGGTGACGGCGCCCGGGCGGGGTCGGCGGTCGGCGGGCAGGGCGGCGACCACGTCGGTGGAGCGGTGCCCGCGGGCGACCGGAACGTCAGCGCCCCCGGTCATCGCGGGTCTCCCCCGGCGATCTGCCCGGCATCGCCGTCGGCGTCGCCCTCGGCCTCGCCGAGCGGGCCGGCCGAGCCGACCGCGCCGCTCGACCCCCGTCGGATGACGTCGATCGGCGACGTCTGCGCGAGCACCTTCACGTACGGGTCGACCCCGTCACGCAGCACCTCGTCGATCTGGCCGTGGCCCACGAGACGGCCCCCGCGCATCACCGCGACGCGGTCGGTCACGGCGCGCGCCTCGGCCACCGACGAGGTGACGACGACGGCCGAGAACTGGCGGTCCTCGTGCAGGTTCTTGATCACGTCGAGCACGGCCTGCCGCACCAGCACGTCGACCCCGCGGGCGGGCTCGTCGGCGACGAGCAGGCTCGGCTCGAGCACGAGCGACCGAGCGAGCGCCACGCGCTGCCGCTGGCCCGAGCTGAGCTCCCACGTCTGCTTGAGCATGACGCTGAGCGGCAGGTGCACCGCGTCGACGAGCGTCGACGTCAGACGACCGGCCTCCCGTCGGTCGAACCGCTTGTCGCGGAGGTAGATCGGCTCGGCGATGGCCTCCCCCACGGTGAGGTCGGGGCTGAGCGCCTCGCCGTCGTCCTGCGCGAGGTAGCCGACCACGGCCGTGAGCCGGTCGCGACGCCGCGGCGACGCCCGCAGGAGGTCCTGCCCGAAGACGCGGGCGGCGCCGCCGACGATGCGGGGCCGCCCCTCGGGCGCCCGGCCGCGCCCGACGAGGCCGGCCAGGGCGAGGGCCAGGGTGGACTTGCCCGAGCCGCTCTCGCCGAGCACCGCGACGATCTCGCCGGGGGCCACCGAGAGCGTGACGCCGTCGACCGCGCGCAGGGCGGGGCTGCCGGCACGCGCCGGGTACTCGAGCGAGAGGTCGTCGGTCACGACCGGTCGCGACAGGTCGAGGTCGAGCCCCGCCACGGTCAGGCCGCGCCCTCGGCCGCCACGCGGTCGAGCTCGGCGAGGTGCTGCCGCCTCGCCGCCTGCTCGGCCGGGTCGGGCACGGGCAGCGAGGCCAGCAGCCGCTGCGTGTACAGGTGCTCGGGGGCGCCGAGCACCTGGTCGTTCGGCCCCATCTCGACCATGTCGCCGTGGTAGAGCACGCCGATGCGGTCGGCGAGCATGTTGACGACGGCGAGGTCGTGGCTGATGAACAGGGCGGCGAACCCGAGGTCGGACTGCAGCTCGCGGAACAGCTCGAGCACCCGCGCCTGGACCGACACGTCGAGCGCGCTGGTCGGCTCGTCGGCGATCAGCAGGGTCGGCTCGAGGGCGAGCGACCGGGCCAGGCTCGCACGCTGGCGCTGGCCGCCGCTGAGCTCGTGCGGGTACCGGTCGCCGAACGCCCGGGGCAGCTGCACGGCCTCGAGCAGCTCGTCGACGCGCTTCCGCGCCGCGCGGGCGTGCGGGGCACGACCGTGCACCACCAGGGGCTCGGCGACGCACTCGGCGATCGTCAGCAGGGGGTTGAAGCTGGAGGCCGGGTCCTGGAAGACGAAGCCGATGTCGGCGCGGCGGGGCTTGAAGTCCCGCTCGTGCACGCCGTTCATCTCGACGCCCAGCACCTCGAGCGACCCGCCGGTGACCTTGGTCAACCCGGCGATGGCCCGGCCGATGGTCGTCTTGCCCGAGCCGCTCTCGCCGACGAGGCCCAGCACCTCCCCCTTCGCGATGGAGAAGTCGACGCCCTTGACGGCACGGAAGCCGCTGCGGCCGAAGCGGCCCGGGTACTCGATCTCGAGCCCCGTGGCGCGCACGACGACCTCGCGGTCGGCCTCCGCCGCCTGCACCTGCGCGCCCCGCGCCTCCAGCTTGGGCACGGAGGCCAGCAGGCGCTTCGTGTAGTCGTCCTGCGGCGCCGCGAAGAGGTCCGTGGCGGACGCCTGCTCGACGACGCGGCCGAGGTACATCACCGCGACGCGGTCGGCCAGGTCGGCGACGACGCCCATGTTGTGGGTGATGAGCACGATGGCCGTGCCGAACTCGTCGCGCAGGTCGCGCAGCAGGTCGAGGATCTCGGCCTGCACCGTCACGTCGAGGGCGGTGGTCGGCTCGTCGGCGACGATGACCGACGGGTTCAGCACGAGCGCCATCGCGATGACGACGCGCTGCTTCTGCCCGCCCGAGAACTGGTGGGGGTAGTGGTCGACCCGCGTCTCCGGGTCGGGGATGCCCACGCGGCGCAGGATGTCGACGGCGCGGGCCTTCGCGTCCTTCCGGCTGACCTTGCCGTGGGCCCGGATGCCCTCGGCGATCTGCCAGCCCACCGTGTAGACGGGGTTGAGCGCGGTCGAGGGCTCCTGGAAGACCATGGCGACCTCGGTGCCGCGCAGCTCGCGCACCTTGCCGGCGCCGACCGAGAGCACGTCACTCCCGCTCAGCACCACGGCGCCGCTCGCGGTCGCGGTCTCGGGCAGCAGCCCCAGGATCGTCTTGGCCGTCACGGATTTGCCGCTCCCCGACTCCCCCACGATCGCGAGGACCTCGCCGGCGCGGACGTCGAGGGTCACGCCCTGGACGGCCGGCACGTCGCCGCCGTCGGTCGCGAACGTGACGCGCAGGTCGGTGATGCCGACCGCGACGTCGCGCTGGTCGCGAGGCAGGTCGTGCGAGGCGTGGCGGACCGCCACCGCGCCTCCCGCGCTCGTCGTGCCGCCGGCCGTGGTGCTGGTGTCGTCGCTCATGCGGGGACCTCCGTCGTCTCGGCCGGGGCCTGCGCCGCGGCCGTCGTCTTCTTGCGCCCCGCACGACGACGCGTCCGGAGGCGCGGGTCGGCCAGGTCGTTGAGGCTCTCGCCCACGAGGGTGATGCCGAGCACCATCAGCACGATCGCCGAGCCCGGGAACACGCCCGTCCACCAGATGCCGCTCGCCGTGTCGCTGAGCGCCCGGTTGAGGTCGTAGCCCCACTCCGCGGCCGAGGTCGGGCCGATGCCGAAGCCGAGGAACCCGAGGGCGGCCAGGGTGAGGATCGCCTCGGAGGCGTTCAGGGTGAGGATGAGCGGCAGGCTCCGCGTGGCGTTCCGCAGCACGTGCCGGAACATGATGCGCGGGGTGCTGCTGCCGACGACCTTCGCCGACTCGACGAAGGCCTCGGCCTTGAGGCGGACGGCCTCGGCGCGGACCACGCGGAAGTACTGCGGCACGTAGACCACCGTGATCGAGATGCCGGCGGAGAGGATGCCGCCCCCCAGGCTCGACTGCCCCCCGCTGATGACGATCGAGATGACGATGGCGAGCAGCAGCGACGGGAAGGCGTAGACGGCGTCGGCGACGACCACGAGCACGCGGTCGAGCCAGCCGCCGAGGTAGCCCGAGACGAGGCCGAGCACGACGCCGATCGTGATCGAGAGGACCACGGCGACGACGATCACGGCGATCGCCGTCCGGGTGCCCCAGACGACCCGGCTGAAGACGTCGTAGCCGCCCACCGTCGTGCCCCAGAGGTGCATGGCGGAGGGGGCGGCCTGACGGGCGAAGTTGCCGTCGGCGTCGCTCAGCTGGCCGAAGCCGTAGGGCGCGATGAGGGGGGCGAAGAGGGCCAGGACGATGAAGACGACGCAGAGCACGAGGCCCGCGACGAGCATGCCGCGCTGGAGCCCGACCGAGCGGCGGAGGTGCGAGACGACCGGGAGGCGCTTCCAGAGCGGCTCGCGGCGGTCGGCGAGGACGGCGGTGGGGACGGTGGACATGTCAGTACCTCACTCGCGGGTCGATGAGAGCCGCGATCACGTCGACGACGAAGTTGGTCACGGCGACGATCACCGCCAGCACGGCCACGATGCCCTGCACGGCGACGAAGTCGCGCGCCGACAGGTACTGCTGCAGCTCGAAGCCGAGGCCGCGCCAGCCGAAGGTCGTCTCGGTCAGCACCGAGCCGCCGAGCAGCATGGCGATCTGCAGGCCCATGACGGTGATGATCGGGATGAGGGCGGGCTTCAGCGCGTGCTTGCGGACGAGGCGGAACTCCGAGACCCCGCGCGAGCGGGCGGCGTCGACGTACTCGGAGCCGAGGGTGCCGATGACGTTCGTGCGCACCAGGCGCAGGAAGATGCCGGCCGTGAGGAGGCCGAGGGTCAGGGCGGGCAGCACGGCGTGGCTCAGCACGTTCGTCGTGATGGTGGCGTTGCCGATGCGGAGGGCGTCGATGATGTAGATGCCGGTGGGGTTCTCGATCCGCCCCAGGGCGATGCCCACCCTCGTGTCGGCGCGGCCGCTGAGCGGCAGCCAGCCCAGCCAGACCGAGAAGACGAGCTTGAGCAGCAGGCCCGCGAAGAAGACGGGGGTCGCGTAGGCGAGGATCGCGAGGATGCGCAGCACGGCGTCCGGCCAGCGGTCGCGCACGTAGGCGGCGAGCATGCCGAGCGGGATGCCGATGACGAGGGCGACGATCAGGGCGTAGAAGACGAGCTCGACCGTGGCCGCGCCGTACGTGACGATGACCTCGCTGATCTGGCGGTTGTCGGTCGCGGTCGTGCCGAAGTCGAGGCGGACGATCTGGCCCAGGTACTCGAGGTACTGGACGATGATCGGCCGGTCGTAGCCCGCGGCGTGCAGACGCTCCTGCAGCTGCGCCTCGGTGAGGCGGCCCCCGACGGAGGCGGTGATCGGGTTCCCGACGACCCGCATCAGGAAGAAGACCAGGGTGACCAGGATGAAGACGGTCGGGATGATCAGGAGGGCCCTGACCACGAGGTAGCGGCCGAGGCCGCCGCCGGCGGACTTCCGCCTCTTCTCGGTGGTCGTCGGGGGCGTCGCGGGAGCTGTAGCGCTCCCGGTGAGCACTGTCACGTCACTGTGCCTTTCGTGGTGGTGCGGAGCGGACGCGGGAAGGGGGCGTCCCGCCCGTGGGCGGGACACCCCCTCCGCGTCACGCGGTGTCTCGGTCGGTGCCGACCCGCTCGTGGCGGGTCAGCGGTGCGGCCGTCAGCGGCTCAGGGCGCCGTAGCGGAACTTGAACGACGCGTCGAGCGTGTCGTCGACTCCCTGGATGTCGGAGGCCGAGACGACGACCTGCGTGCCCTGGAGCAGCGGCAGCGTCGGCAGGTCGGCGGCGACCGCGTCCTGGATCTGGCCGATGAGCGCCGTGCGGGCGGTCTCGTCGGACTCGGCGATCTCCTGCGTGAGCAGGCCCTGCACCTCGGCGTCGTCGTAGTGGTTGCCGACGAAGTTGTCCTTCACGAAGAACGGCGACAGGTAGTTGTCGGCGTCCGAGAAGTCGGGGAACCAGCCCAGCTGGTACACGGGGTAGGCATCCTCGCGGCGCTCGCTCGAGTAGGTGTCCCAGAGGGTCGACTGCAGGTTGACGGTGAAGAGGCCGGTGGCCTCGAGCTGCGTCTTGATCAGCGCGTACTCCTCGTCGCTCGAGGCGCCGTAGTGGTCGGGGCTGTACTGCAGGTCGATCGACACGGGCGTCGAGACGCCGGCGGCCGAGAGGGCCTCGGTGGCCTTCGCCACGTCGGCTCCGCCCTCACCGTCGCCGTAGAGCTCCTTGAGGGGCTCGGTCGCGCCGGTCAGGCCGTCGGGGACGACCGAGTAGAGGGGCGTGTAGGTGTCGTTGTAGACGTCCTTGGCGAGGGCCGCGCGGTCGACGCTGTCGGCGACGGCCTGGCGGACGGCCAGGGCCTTGGCCGGGTCGGCGTCGGGCTGCGTGGCGCCGAAGGGCTGGGTGTTCAGGTTGAAGACCATGTAGCGGATCTCGCCGCCGGGGCCGTTGTGCACCGTCAGCGAGTCGTCCTTCGCCAGGTCGGCGAGGTCGGTCGGGCTGAGGCTGCGGTTGGCGACGTCGACGTCGCCCTCCTGCACGGCGAGCTTGAGGTCGGTCTCCTTGGTGTAGTACGTGGCCGTGATCGAGGAGGCCTTCGGAGCGCCGAGGACGCCGTCGTACGAGTCGTTGGCCTCGTACTGGATCGCCTCGTTCTCCTTGTAGTCGGTGATCGAGTACTGGCCCGAGAAGGCGTCGCCCGAGACGATGTCGGCCGGGGCGGTCAGGCTCGTGGCCGAGAAGACGTCCTCGTCGACGATGGGGCCGGCGGGGCTCGAGAGGATCTGCGGCCAGGTCTGGTCGGCGCCCTTGAGGTGGAAGACGACGGTCGTGTCGTCGGGCGCGTCGGTGCTGTCGAGGTTCGCGAGCAGCGACGAGGGGCCGTTGTCGTCGGCGATGGCGAGCTGGCGGTCGAACGTGAACTTGACGTCGCTCGAGGTGAGCGCGTTGCCGTTCGCGAAGGTCAGGCCGTCCTTGAGGGTGACCGTGTAGGTCGTCGGGTCGGTGAACTCGGCGGAGGCCGCGAGGTCGGGCTCGACGTCGGGGCTGCCGTACGGCGAGTTCATCAGGAAGCCGAAGACCTGGTTCTGCACGGCGAACGAGCCGTTGTCGTACGAACCGGCCGGGTCGAGCGAGGTGATGACGTCGGTGGTGCCGACGCTGATGCCGTTCAGCGCGTCGTCGGCGGCGTCGCCGCCTCCGGACGCGCAGCCGGCGAGGACGAGGGCGGTGGCGGCGACGCCACCGGTGATCGCGAGGACGCGACGGCCGAGCCTGATGTCGGACGTTGTCATATCCGGTTGCCTCTTTCTCTGGGTACGAGGGGCTCCCGACACCGCTGCTGTGAGGTGCGGCCGTTTCTGGGAGTGCTCATTGGTAACACACGCCCGGCCTCGGGTCGTAGCCCAGGCCGGATCGTTAACAAGACGGCAACGAACCTTGCCACGTGGTCTGGTCGTCGCGGCGGCTCGTGTATGCGCTTCCAGGGCGGTGCCGTCGCGATCGCGGGCCGTCGTGCTACTCGGCGCGGACGGCGCGCCGCTCCGCCTCGACCTCGACGAGCCGACGCTGCAGCTCACGATGCCGCTCGGGCTCGACCTTGACGTCGGTGCGCTGGAACTGCCCCATCAGGTCCGCCTTCTGCCGGAGCAGGTCACGCTCGACCAGCGAGGAGACGATGCCGCGGCAGTAGGTGGTGATCTCCCGGCCCTCCCGCTCCGGCAGCGGCGCGACGGCGAGCTCCTTCGCGAGGCCCGCGTAGTACTCGGGTGTCTGGTCGAGCACCACGTCGAGCCACCGCGGGTCGCCGAAGCTGTCGAGGCTGACCGCGACGGCGTCCTTGACCACGTCGAACGACGCGGTCGCGAGCGTCGCCCGCGTCGCCCGCTGGATCAGCTCGAGGCCGATGGCGGCCGGCTGCTGCAGGATCGCCATCAGCGCGTCCCGCTCGAGACGGGTGGTCAGGTCGCCGGGCAGCGTCATCAGGCTGGGCCCCGCGGGCTCCTCGGGCAGCGGCGGCAGGCTGGTGATGGACTGCCGCCCGTCGGAGACGCTCTTCGGCTGGGCCCGCTCGAGGGCGGCCACGGCACCGGAGGCGCGGCGCGCCTCCTCGACGCTGGTCGCGACCTCCCCCGGGTCGAGCCCCAGCCAGCCCGCGAGCGAGCGGACGTAGCCCTGGGTCATCGACCGGTCGCGGATGCCGGCCACGACGGGAGCCGCGGCGCGCAGGGCGGCGACCCGCCCCTCCACCGTCTCCAGGTCGTGGGCGTCGAGCACGCGGCGGATCATGAACTCGAACATCGGCCGCTTCGTGTCGACGAGGCGGCGGACCGCGTCGTCGCCGCGGTTGAGCCGCAGGTCGCACGGGTCGAGCCCGTCGGGCGCGACGGCCACGAAGGTCTGTGCCGAGAAGCGGCTCTCTTCGGCGAAGGCCCGGGAGGCGGCCCGCTGTCCGGCCTCGTCGGGGTCGAAGGTGAAGACGACCTCACCGGCCGTCGACGTGTCGGCCCCGCCGACGTCGCCGAGCATCGGGCGCAGCAGCTTGATGTGGTCGACGCCGAACGACGTGCCGCAGGTGGCGACGGCCGTCGTGACGCCCGCGAGGTGGCACGCCATGACGTCGGTGTAGCCCTCGACGATGACGACCTGCTTGCCCTTGGCGATGTCGCGTCGGGCGAGGTCGAGCCCGTAGAGCACCTGCGACTTGTGGTAGACGGGCGTCTCGGGCGTGTTGAGGTACTTCGGGCCCTTGTCGTCGTCGAGCAGGCGGCGCGCGCCGAAGCCGATCGTCGAGCCGGTGACGTCGCGGATCGGCCAGAGCAGACGGCCCCGGAACCTGTCGTAGGGGCTGCGGTCGCCCTGGCTGAGCAGGCCCGCCGTCACGAGCTCCTCGTCGGTGAAGCGCAGGCCCTTGAGGTGCGAGCGGAGGGCGTCGAACGACTTCGGCGCGAAGCCGACCCCGAAGCGCTCGGCGGCTGCCGGGTCGAAGCCCCTCTCGCCGAGGAAGCGTCGGGCCGGGTCGGCGTCGGCCGCCGTGAGGTGCTCGACGAAGAACTCGCGAGCCGCCTCGTTGGCCGCCAGGAGACGCGCCCGGTTGCCGTGGTCGCTCGCCTGGCCGCCGTCCTCGTAGTGCAGGGCGAAGCCGATGCGGCCGGCGAGGCGCTCCACCGCCTCCTGGAAGGTGGTGTGGTCCATCTTCATGACGAAGCTGTAGACGTCGCCGTCCTCGCCGCAGCCGAAGCAGTGGTACCGGCCGACCTGCGGCCGCACGTGGAAGCTCGGGCTGCGCTCGTCGTGGAACGGGCAGAGGCCCTTGAGGCTGCCGACGCCGGCGCCCTTGAGCGTGACGTGGTCGCCGACGACGTCGGCGATGTTGGTGCGCGAGCGCACCTCGTCGATGTCGTCCCGCTTGATCAGCCCTGCCACGGGTCGATCCTAGGTCGGGGGGCCGACACGGGAGCTGTGCCCCGGAGGCCCGTGTGCACGGGTGCGGTGTCGCTCGGGCGCGTCACCGGGAGCCGACGAGGCGGTCGTGCCAGGCCATGGCGCTCTGGTCGGTCAGCGACGCGACCTGGTCGACGACCACGCGGCGGCGGGCGGCGTCGTCGGAGGCGCTGGCCCAGTCGGCCGCGAAGCCCGCGTCGAGCTCGGAGTCGCCCCGCTGCCAGAGGGACTCGGCGAGGGTCGTCAGCACCTCGCGCTGACGCTCGTAGATGGGCTGGCGTGCACCCTGGGTCATCACGAACGCCGCGGTGATCCCCTTGAGCACCGCGATCTCGCCGATGACGTCGGGCGAGATGACCATGCTCGCGCGGAACCGGATGAGCGACTCCTCCGCGTACGACTCCCGGGTCGACTGCGTGGCCGACCCCGCGAAGCGGCCGATGAGCTGGCTGGTGAGGTTCTTCAGCCGGGCCTGGTCGAGCCGGCCCCCGTCGTACGACCGCAGCCAGAAGGGCTGGCGGCGCAGCCGCTCGAACGCCTCCACCAGCTCGTCACGGCTGAGCTCGCCGCCGACCCAGGCGTGCATGGCCGTCACGAGGTCGTCGTGGCCGTCGAGCGAGCCGAGGCTCGAGACGTCGACGTAGCCGTTGACCACGGCGTCCTCGAAGTCGTGCACCGAGTAGGCGATGTCGTCGGAGAGGTCCATCACCTGGGCCTCGATGCAGCGACGGCGGCGAGGTGCCCCGGCGCGCAGCCACTCGAACGCGGCCGTGTCATCGTCGTAGAAGCCGAACTTCATGCGACCACCGGGGTCGGGCACGCCCTGCGCGGCCGGCCACGGGTACTTGCAGCTGGCGTCGAGGCTGGCCCGCGTCAGGTTGAGGCCGAAGCTGCGACCGGTCGCGTCGATGACCTTGGGCTCGATGCGCGTGAGCAGGCGCAGCGTCTGCGCGTTGCCCTCGAAGCCGCCGATGTCGCGCGACCACTCGTTGAGGGCCCGCTCGCCGTTGTGGCCGAAGGGCGGGTGCCCGAGGTCGTGGGCCAGGCACGCCGTGTCGACGACGTCGGGGTCGAGGCCGAGGCTCGTCGCGAGCTCCCGGCCGACCTGCGCGACCTCGAGCGAGTGCGTGAGCCGGTTGCGCGCGAAGTCGAGGCCCGCGGTGGGGCTCAGCACCTGCGTCTTGGCCGCGAGGCGACGGAGCGCGCTCGAGTGCAGCAGCCGAGCGCGGTCTCGGGCGAAGTCGCTGCGTCGGTTCGAGTGCTGCTCGGGCAGCCACCGCTCGGAGTCGGCGGGGTCGTAGGCGACGCTCACGGCGTGCGGGGACGCAGCGGTCACCGGTCACCTCTCGGTTCGGGGCAGGCAGGAAGGCGGGCGGAGTCGCGGGCGGGCACGACGGGACGGGTGCGGGCCGGCAGGTGCGGGGCGACGCGGATCGACACGCCTCAGCCGCCGCTGTGGTGCAGCTCGGCCGCGGCCAGCTCGGCCTTGAAGGCGACGTCGAGCTCGCGGCTCTCGAGCCAGCGGTCGGGAAGGGACGGGCGCTTCGGGCTGCCGGCGCGGCCCCGGGGGCCCTCGGCGGCCTCGCCCGGGTACTCCTGCGAGCCGTCGAGGGTCGACAGCAGGTCGTCCATCTGCTGCAGGGACTCGACCGCCGCCAGGCTGGCACGGGTCTCGCCGCCGACGGGGTACCCCTTGAAGTACCAGGCGACGTGCTTGCGGATGTCGCGGCACGCGTGCGGCTCGTCGCCGTCGTAGAACTCGACGAGCAGCTCGGCGTGACGCCGGAAGGCGGCGGCGACCTCGCCGAGCGTGGGCTCGGCCTTGGCGTCCTCGCCGCGGAAGGCCGCCGCGAGGTCGCCGAAGAGCCACGGTCGCCCGAGGCACCCCCGGCCGACGACGACGCCGTCGCAGCCGGTCTCGTCGACCATGCGCAGGGCGTCCGCCGCGGACCAGATGTCGCCGTTGCCCAGCACGGGCACGCTGCTGATGGTCTCCTTCAGGGTGGCGATGGCCGACCAGTCGGCCGTGCCGGAGTAGAACTCGGAGGCGGTGCGCGCGTGGAGCGCGATGCTCGCGACGCCCGCGCCCTCGGCCGCTCGGCCGGCCTCGAGGTAGGTCAGGTGGTCGGCGTCGATGCCCTTCCGCATCTTCACCGTGACCGGGACGTCACCGGCGGCGCGCACGGCCCGCTCGACGATCTCGCGGAACAGGCCGAGCTTCCAGGGGAGGGCTGCTCCCCCGCCCCGACGCGTCACCTTCGCCACCGGGCAGCCGAAGTTGAGGTCGATGTGGTCGGCGCGGTCCTCCGCCACGAGCATGGTGACCGCCTCGGCGACGGTGTTGGGCTCGACCCCGTAGAGCTGGATGCTGCGGAGGGTCTCGCTCTCGTGGTGCTGGATGAGGCGCATCGACTCGGGGGTGCGCTCGACCAGCGCACGGCTCGTGATCATCTCGCTCACGTAGAGACCGGCGCCGTACTCGCGGCAGAGGCGGCGGTAGGCGGTGTTCGTGATGCCGGCCATCGGGGCGAGGACGACGGGCGAGGCCACGTCGATCGGTCCGATCGAGAGGCCGGGGGAAGGAAGGGTGGTGGTGGACATCGGTACGATTCTCCCATGAGCGACGAGGGCGCGACAGTCGGGTCGGCAGCGGGTGTGGACGAGTCGGAGGAGCGGGGAGTCGGGGAGGGACGGGGCGACGGGGGCTCCCCCGCAGCTCCCGGCGCCGACCGGGTGTCGGTCGCGGCCGACCGGCTGGGCCTCGCCGTCGAGGTCGTCGAGCGGCCCGCCGCGGAGAGCCTCGAGGAGGCCGCGGCCCTGCTCGGACTCGACGCATCGTCGGTGGTGAAGAGCCTCGTCGTGAAGCGGCACGACGGGACGTTCCTCTTCGCGCTCGTGCCGGGAGACCGACAGATCTCGTGGAGCAAGCTGCGTTCCGTGGTCGGCGTCAACAAGCTGTCGATGCCCTCGGCCGAGGTGGCCTTCGAGGCCACCGGCTACGAACGCGGCACCATCACCCCGCTGGGCAGCTCGACCGCGTGGCCGGTCTTCGCCGACGAGCGGATCCTGGGGCTGCGCGTCGCCCTCGGGGCCGGTGTCCACGGCCGGAGCGCCCTCGTCGACGCCGACGCGCTCGTCGCGGGCCTCTCGGCGACCGTGGCGGACATCAGCGACTGAGCTCGTTCCTCGCCGTCGCGAGGTGGACGACGACGACGGCGGTGGACGCCGTCGTCGTCGTCGGGCACGACGGACGTCGCGTCAGATCTGACGGCCCTCGTCGAGAGCCTCGACGACGGCCCGGGCGGGTGCCTGGCCGCTCGCGGTGGCCGCGTGCACGTCGGCGACGACGGCCGGCAGGAGGCACGATTCCCCTTCGCAGGCGAGCGCGTCGGCGTCGCCCAGCATCGTGAAGGCCGCGTTCATCGGTCGGCCCCGACGGCAGGGGCTGCTGCGGCGACGCGCTCGGCGACGACCTGCTGCAGCGCCCCGAGGAAGTTCTCCGGCGCCTGGGCGCCGCTGATGCCGTACTTGCCCTCGAGGACGAAGAAGGGCACCCCCGAGATGCCGTACGCCTGGGCCTGCCGCTGGTCGTCCCGGACGTCGGCGAGGTGGGCGTCCGACTCGAGGGCCGCCACGACCTCGTCGCGGTCGAGCCCGATCTCGGCGGCGAGGTCGGCGAGGTCCTGCACCCGGCCGACGTGCCGCCCCTCCTCGAAGTAGGCCGAGAGGAGGCGCTCCTTCATGTCGAGCTGGCGACCCCGGGCCTTCGCGAAGTGCAGCAGCTGGTGCGCCTTGACGGTGTTGGTGTGCTTCAGGGCGTCGAAGTCGTAGGCGAGCCCGACCTCGGCCGCGATCCCGGCAACGTTGTCGAGCATGCCCCGCACCTGGTCGGCCGGCATGCCCTTGTGCTTCGACAGGAAGTCGATCTCGTCGCCCTCGAAGTCCACCGGGGTGTCGGGCGAGAGCTCGAACGAGTGGTACTCGACGGTGACGTCGCCCTCGAACCTCTCGACCGCGGCCTCGAACTTGCGCTTGCCGATGAAGCACCACGGGCAGGCGATGTCGCTCCACACGTCGACGACGACGGGGTCGCGGGGAGAGGGGACGGTGGAGGCGGGGGTCGAGTCGGTCACGCCTGGAGCCAAGTCCGGCCACGCCCCCGGCATTCCCGGGACAGCCTCCAGGACCGCCCGCCCCGAGCAGCCAGGAGCCGCGGGAGCCCCGGCCCGGGCCGTCGGCCGGGGGCAGGACCGCCGGCGGTGCTGATCATCGCGTCGACGGCGGCCTCGGTCTCGGCCCACCGGTGGCGCACGGCGAGGAAGCTCGCCCGGAGCGGCAGGTACCCGGCCCGGGCTGTCAGGCCGTCCTTCCACCTGTCGCGCTCGAACCGGCCCTCGTGGTGCTCTCGGCCGTCCGTCTCGAGACCGACGAGCCCGTCGACGGTCAGGTCGACCGCCTCCCCCAGGGGGCCCACGACCACCTGCCGAGCCACCCGGCGACCACGGAGGCGGAGGCGGGTGCCCGCCACGCTCTCGAGGATGCTCTGGGCGCCGTCGTCGCTCCAGGCCGCCAGGCCCGCCGCGTCGCTCCGGTGAGCTCCGAGCACGGGCTCGACGTCGACCCGGTCGACCACTGCGGCCCGTCGGGCCCAGTCGGCGAGGGCGACGGCGTCCTCGAACGAGTCGGCCTCGACCACGGCTCGCGCCAGGGCGTCGTGCACGTGGACGACGGCCGTCGTGCCGCGGGCCGACACGGCCGGACCGTCCCACACCACCCTCGTGCCCGGCCGGCGGCGGAGCCGTGACGCCGTGCGGGGCACGGAGACGACGACCTGCGACGGTGGCCGCCAGGCCCAGGCTCCCTGCAGGGCCAGCGCGGACGCCCCCGCGAGGCGGCCCCCGACGCCGACGGCGACGAAGCGCGGATCGGTCGGACTCCACGTCGAGTACCACCCCCGGCGGGGCCGCAGCACTCCCCCGTGGCGGACGGCAGCGGTGAGGTGTCGGTCGGACGCGCCGTGCGCGACCAGGTCGCGCTTGTGCAGGAGTCCCCCGGCGTCGTGCACCAGCTCTCGGATCGTCGTCATGGGCCGATCCTGGCGCTCCGCGAGGGCAGGGTCCCGACAGCGCCTGCCCTCCCGTGGACAGGGAACCCCCTGCGGCCGCTGGGGAGGACGCGTCCCGCACCGCGCCTCCCGTCCCTCACGCGCTCCCCGCGCCTCCCCCGCACGCGCGCCCGCGCCTCCCCCTCTCGCGCTCCCCGCGCCTCCCGTCCCCGCACGCGCTCCCCGAGCCTCCCCCGCACGCGCTCCCGCGCCTCCCCCTCTCTCTCGCCGTCTCGTCGTCTCGCTCTCCCGCTCTCCCCCACCCCACCCGGTCACCCGCCCTCCGTCGGCAACTCCTGCTCCCTGCGGCGTGACGCGCCTCGACGCCCCCGCCGACGACGACCGGCAGGAGTTGCCGACGGCGCCGACGCCGGTCGCACAGCCGGTGACGGCACCGCCTCAGCCCGCGTCGCTCCGGGGCCGGTCGGCAACTCCTGCGCGCTGTCGTGGGCCGAGCCGCCGAGCGCGCCGTGGCGACACCCGGCAGGAGTTGCCGACCGCGGCCGAGCCGACGCGGGCAGCCCCCTCCGCCACGCCCGGAGGCCCCCACCGCCCTGGGACCGGTCGGCGACTCCTGCCCGCTGTCGCGGCCCGAGCCGCGGAGCGCGCGCCGGAGACATCGGGCAGGAGTTCCCGACCTCAGCACCAGGGGACACCGGCGGCGAGCGGTGGGGAGACGCCCAGGGTGGGAGGCGGGGGGTCGCTGGCCAGCACCACCAGGCGGAGGCACGGATCAGCGCCCAGCACCACCAGGCGGACGCGGGCGTCAGCGCCCAGCACCACCAGGCGGAGGCGCGGGTCGCTGCCCAGCACCACCAGGCGGAGGCGGGGGCGCGGCGGAGGACCCTGCCGCCTCCAGCCCGGCGTCGACGGTCCGCTGCCGGTTGCGCTACGCGGCGGTCGGCTCGTCCTGCACGCTGCACGTGGGGAGGGGCTGGGCCGCCGCGGAGTGACAGCGAGCAGGAGTTGCCGACCACGGGCGGAGGACGCGCTGCGGGCCGGGACGAGGGCGGCGCCCTGCACGGACTCCGGGGCCGTCGCGAGCGACGGCACCGCGCGTGCAGGCCGCAGGCTCGGACTCCGGGGCGCGTCCCAGGCCAGGACGCGGCGCGGGCGCAGACCTGGACGGAGAGAGGGCCCCGACAGCACGCGCTGTCGGGGCCCTCTCGGCGTGCCGGTCGCCTAGGCGCCGAGCAGCTGCTCCGCCAGGTAGCCGCGGAGGGCCGAGAGCGGCATGCGCTCCTGGGCCATCGTGTCGCGCTCGCGCACCGTGACCGCGTCGTCGTCGAGGGAGTCGAAGTCGACCGTGACGCAGAACGGCGTGCCGATCTCGTCCTGGCGGCGGTAGCGACGCCCGATCGCGCCGGCGTCGTCGAAGTCGATGTTCCAGTACTTGCGCAGGTCGGCGGCCAGGCCCCGGGCGAGCGGCGACAGCTGCTCGTTGCGGCTCAGGGGCAGCACGGCCACCTTGATGGGCGCCAGGCGGCGGTCGAGCTTCAGGACGGTGCGCTTGTCGACGCCGCCCTTCGCGTTCGGCGCCTCGTCCTCCGTGTAGGCGTCGACGAGGAAGGCCATCAGCGAGCGGGTGAGGCCCGCCGCGGGCTCGATGACGTAGGGCGTCCAGCGCTCGTTCTTCGCCTGGTCGAAGTAAGACAAGTCCTTGCCGGAGGCGGCGGCGTGCGTCTTGAGGTCGTAGTCGGTGCGGTTCGCGACGCCCTCGAGCTCGCCGAACTCGCCGCCCGCGAAGCGGAACCGGTACTCGATGTCGACGGTGCGCTTCGAGTAGTGCGACAGCTTCTCGGCCGCGTGCTCGTAGAGGCGGAGGTTGTCGGGGTCGATGCCGAGGTCGACGTACCACTGGAAGCGCTGGTCGATCCAGTACTGGTGCCACTCTTCGTCGGTGCCGGGCTCGACGAAGAACTCCATCTCCATCTGCTCGAACTCGCGGGTGCGGAAGATGAAGTTGCCGGGCGTGATCTCGTTGCGGAAGCTCTTGCCGATCTGGCCGATGCCGAACGGGGGCTTGATGCGCGACGACTGCAGGATGTTGTCGAAGTTGGTGAAGATGCCCTGGGCCGTCTCGGGGCGCAGGTACGCCATGCCCTGCTCGTTGTCGACCGGGCCGAGGAAGGTCTTCAGCAGGCCGGAGAAGTTCTGCGGCTCCGTCCACGAGCCGGGCTGGCCGGTCTCGGGGTCGCGCACGTCGGCGAGGCCGTTCTCCGGCGGGTGGCCGTGCTTGGCCTCGTACGCCTCGAGCAGGTGGTCGGCGCGGTAGCGCTTGTGGGTGTGCAGCGACTCGACCAGCGGGTCGCTGAAGACCTCGACGTGGCCGGAGGCCTCCCACACCTGACGGGGCAGGATGACCGCCGAGTCGAGCCCGACCACGTCGTCGCGGCCCTGCACCATGGTCTGCCACCACTGGCGCTTGATGTTCTCCTTCAGGGCCACGCCGAGGGGGCCGTAGTCCCACGCCGACCGCGATCCGCCGTAGATCTCTCCCGACTGGAAGACGAACCCTCGGCGCTTGGCCAGGGCGATGACGGAATCGAGACGGTTGGGTGCTGCCACGTGTGATGCTCCAGAGAGTCAGGCCGAGCTGGGTGCCCGGTGGGTCGAGGTACCCGGCAACTCTAGCCGCCGAGGTCGCCACGCCAGGGCCGGGGCCCGGGCCGGCGCCACGTCCGGGGCCCCGGCCGGCGTCAGGGCCGGAGGCCCGGCGTCAGGTCCGGAGGGCCCGCACGACGGCCTCGACGTCGTCGCCGTCGTTCCAGAGGTGGAAGGCGACGCGCGCCCGCCCCGCACGGCCCGAGACGGTCAGGCCCGCCGCGGTCATCGCCGCGACGTCGCGGGCCTCCGCGTCGGGCCAGGTGACGATCGCCTGCCCCTGCTCGGCGATGCCGAGGCGTCGGCACAGCTCGTCGCCGAGCCCGCTGGCGTGGGCCCAGGCCTCCGCGACGTCGAGCCGGGAGAAGGCGTCGAGGGCGGGCAGGGCGCCGGCCCACGCCTGCCAGGCCGGCGACACGTCGAACGCCCGGGCGTCGCTCGCGAGGTGCATCTCGGGCCCGTAGCAGGACGACCACACGGACTCCCCCGCGTACCACCCGGCCTGGACGGGCCGGAGCTCGGCGAGGGCCCGCGCCGAGAACGTCGCGAAAGCCGCGCCGCGGGGGCTGCAGAGCCACTTGTAGGCGTGGCAGACCGTCACGTCGACGGTCGCGGCGTCGACCGGCAGCACGCCGGCGGCCTGGGTCAGGTCGCAGACGGTGAGGCTGCCGTGCCGGGCCGCCGCCGCCACGACCGCGGCGTGGTCGGCGACCTCCCCCGTGGCCGACTGCACGGCCGACCAGGCCACCACGGCGGTGCGCTCCCCCACGCTCTCCGCGAGCTCGGCCAGCGGCACGCTCCTCACCGTGACGCCCCGGTGCGCCTGCGCCACGAACGGGAACACCATCGAGCTGAAGTCGCCGTCGACGCAGAGCACCTCGGCGCCGTCGGGGACGGCCGCGGCGACCACCGACACCATCACCGACGTCTGGGAGCCGATCGCGACGGCCGACGTCGGGACGCCGACCGACCGGGCCCACGCGGCCCGCGACTCCTCGACGATCGCCCCGTAGTCGACGGGCGACCGGCGCCCCGTCCGCCAGGCCTCCTGGTCACGCTGCTGCGCCTCCAGCGTCGCGGCCAGCGGCAGCCCCATGGTGCAGGCCGCGAGGTAGCCGGTGCCGCGGGCGAACTGCCCCGCGAGGTCCGCGACGGAGAGCGGGGCGCCGGTCGGGGCCGGGAGGGTGCGGGCGGGTGCGGTCATGCCTCCAGGGTGACGACCCGCCTCCGTCACGACAACCGCCAGCTCTGCTCGTCATCCATAACCCGGGGTTATGGTCGAACCATGAGCGACGACGTCGACCTGCAGACCCTCCGGGTCGTGAGGGCCCTGGCCGAGACGGGCACCATCACCGCGGCGGCCGCCCGCCTGGGCTACAGCCAGCCCGCCGTCAGCCAGCACCTGCGACGCGCGGAGGCGCGGGTCGGCCACCCGCTCGTCCTGCGGTCGGGCCGCGGGGTCGCCCTCACCGAGGCCGGCCGACGTCTCGCCGAGCACGCCGTGCACGTGCAGGCCGCGCTCGACGCCGCGCGGCAGGAGCTCGACCACCTGGGCGGGGCGACGTCCGGCCGGGTCCGCCTGGCGGGCTTCCCCAGCGCCTCCTCGACCCTCGTGCCCGAGGTCCTCTCCGCCTTGCACCGGAGCCGCCCCGGGCTGCGGGTGGACTACGTCGAGGCCGAGCCGCCGGAGGCGCTGGCCCTGGTCAGGGACGGCCTCGCCGACGTGGCCCTGGTCTTCGGGCACGCCGGGGCGGGCGCGCCCTCGCCGGCCCCGCTGCCGGACTCCCTGCGGGAGCACCCCGCGTTCGTCGACGAGACCGTGCTCGTGGTGCCGCGCGCGCACGGGTTCCAGCCCGGCGACGACTTCGCCTCGCTCGCGGCGGAGCGCTGGATCGGCGGGTGCCCGCGCTGTCGGGGTCACCTGCTCGCGTCGTGCGCGTCGGCGGGCTTCGAGCCCGAGATCGTGCTCGAGACCGACAACGCCCTCGCGGTGCTCGGGCTCGTCGCGTCGGGGCTCGGCGTCGCCCTCCTGCCGGGGCTCTCGTTGCAGGCCGCGGCGGTGTCGGACGGCGTGCGGGTCGTGCCGCTTCCGCGCGGGATGGCCCGCGTCATCTCCGTGGTCCACCGACGCGGGGCCCGACGGGTGCCGAGCGTGCGGCTGCTGGCCGAGGCCCTGCACGCGGTCGATCCCGCGGTGCACGGGCTCCGGGGCGTCGTGGGGCCCGAGGCCGCTCCGGCCCCCGCCTCCCGCGTCGGCGTCGGGGGGCCCGGCTAGGCTGGCGATCCGCCCGCCGTGCCGCCCGCCCGGCCTCCCGCCCGAGAGGTGCCTGCCCCGTGTCGAGAAGAACCCTCGCCTCCGCCGCCCTGCTCTCCGCGGCCCTCCTGGGGCTGACCGGGTGCTACGCCGACCTCGACACCCTGCGCCCCGCCGACGGCTCGTCCGGGGCGTCGGGGTCCGACCCCGGGCAGGGCTCCTCCGGCGTCCCGCAGCCCCAGGTGACCGGGGCGCCCGGCACCGGTGGCGGCTCGGCCGCCGACGACCTCGTGCCCGGCGGCGCGCTGCTGAACCAGGTCAACTACAAGGACCTCACGATCTACGTCTACGGCGTCGGTGAGCTCACGACCACCGAACCGTCGATCTTCGCGCGGCCGGACGGCACCGACCCCTACCCGGCCGGCACGACGGTCGAGGCGACCGTCTACGTGCTGTCGAACGCCTCGCAGCGCCGGCTCGACCTCACCGACCTCTCGGCCGACTACTCGTCGTACGGCAACGACCTCGCCCAGCAGGACACCTTCGCCGGGCAGGACCTCATCACGAGCCAGGGCTGGTCGACCGAGCTGGCGACGCAGTTCCCCGCCGACGCGACGTCGTGGTACCTGCTGCCCGGCGAGCAGGTCGTGTTCGGCAACGCCTGGTTCCACCGTCAGGCCGACGGGCCGTTGACGCTGCAGTTCCTCTGGCCCGCCGAGCGCATCTTCCTCGGGGCCAACGTCCAGTTCTGAGGCTCAGGCGCCCTGGCCGGGAGCGTCGACGGCCCCGCCGAACCGGCGCGCCCGACGGGCGTAGGTGGTGACGGCTCCCCAGAGGTCCTCGCGGGTGAAGTCGGGCCAGAGCGTGTCGAGGAAGACCATCTCGGCGTAGGCCGACTGCCACAGCAGGAAGTTGCTCGTCCGCTGCTCGCCCGAGCTGCGGACGAAGAGGTCGACGTCGGGGAGGTCGGCCGTGTAGAGGTGCTTCTGGATCAGCTTCTCGCTGACCCCCGACGGCTTGATGCGCCCGGCCGCGACCCCCTCGGCGATCTCGCGGACGGCGTCGGCGATCTCGGTGCGGCCGCCGTAGTTGACGCACATCGTGAGGGTCAGCACGTCGTTGTCGCGCGTGAGCTGCTCGGCGAACTGCAGCTCCTTGATGACGGAGCCCCACAGCCGCGGCTTCCGGCCCGCCCAGCGCACCCGGACGCCCCAGGCGTTGAGCTGGTCGCGTCGACGGTGCAGCACCTCGCGGTTGAAGCCCATGAGGAAGCGCACCTCGTCGGGCGAGCGCTTCCAGTTCTCGGTCGAGAAGGCGTAGACGCTGAGGTGCTTGACGCCCAGCTGGATCGCGCCCGCGACGACGTCGAGCAGGCTCGCCTCGCCGGCCTTGTGGCCCTCCACCCTCGTCAGGCCGCGACCGTTGGCCCACCTTCCGTTGCCGTCCATCACGATGGCGACGTGCTCGGGCACGGCCGCGGCGGGCAGCTCGGGCGGGTAGAGGCCCGTCCAGTCGAGGGGGCGGAAGTCGACGGCGTCGCGGTGGGTCTTCTTCACGGGGTCCCTCCGGGGGCGTGCAGGGTCGGGGTGGTCGGATGGACCGCGGGCACGGGCACGGGCACGACGGTGGCCGCGAGTGCTGCCGCCTCGGCCGCGGCCGTCGCGCGGACGCCGGGCGAGAGCTGCGGTCGCCCCGGCTCGCGGTCGAGGTGCTGCATCGACCGGAGGCCACGCTCGAGGTGCCACTGCGTGTAGGCCGCGACGACGCCACTGGCCTGGTTGCGCGTCGCCTCGCTCGCCGCCTCCGCGGTGGCCCAGTCGCCGGTGAGCAGCGCGGCGAGGAGGCCGAGCGCCTCGCGCGACAGGCGAGGAGCCCCGGGAGGCGCGTGCGAGTCCGCGACGACACCGCCCAGCTGGACGACGAACGCCGAGTGCGGCCCGGGTGCACCCGTGACGGCGCAGTCCCCGAAGCTGGGTGACCACCCGGCGACGCTGAGGGCCCGGAGGAGGTACGAGTCGAGCGTCAGCTGCGGCGCGTGCTCGTGCCGCGAGAGCGACCGCAGCGCCCCCACCAGCAGGAGGTACTGCTGGAGGCCGGCCTCCGCCTCCGTCAGCTTGTCGGCCGTCTCGACCATGACGCTGCCGGCGGTGTAACTGGCGTAGTCGCTCGCGATGAGGGCGCCGTACGAGCCGAGGGACTCCGCCTGCTGGACGATGTCGAGCGAGCGGCCCTCGTAGAGCTGCAGGTCGGCGACCATCATCGGCTCGAGGCGGGCCCCGAACTTCGACGCGGTGCGACGGACGCCCTTGGCGACGGCTCGGATCTTGCCGTGCTGGCGGCTGAGCATGGTGACGATGCGGTCGGCCTCACCCAGCTTGTGGGTGCGCAGCACGACGCATTCATCACGGTAGACGGGCACCGACCCATGATCCCACGCGTGGTACAAACGTCGGATGCACGCCACGGCCTTCGCCATCCCCCTCTGGGCTGATCTCCTGGCCGTCGGCGTGGGGAGCCTCCAGGGCGCGATGTTCGCCTCCGAGTTCAAGGACCGCCGCCTCGACCTGCTCGGCGTCGCCATCATCGGCATCGCGACCGGGCTCGGCGGCGGCATCCTCCGCGACGTCCTGCTCGGGCAGGTGCCGCGCATGATGGCGAGCAACTGGTACCTGCTGGTCGCGGTCGCCGCCGCGCTCGTCGGAATGGCGCTGCAGCGCCTCTTCCACCGGCTCGCCAGCGTCATCACGGCCCTCGACGCCCTGACGATCGGGCTCTTCGGCGCGATCGGCTCGACGAAGGCGCTGTCGCTCGGGCTGCCGGAGATCCCGGCGATCTTCGTGGGGGTGATCTCCGCCGTGGGCGGTTCGGTGCTCCGCGACGTCCTCATGAACCTCACGATCGCGATGATGCACGTGGGGTCGCTCTACGCCGTCGCGGCCGCGGGCGGCACCGTGGTGCTCGTCAGCCTCGTCTCCCTCGGCGTGCCCGCGGCGGCCGCCGCCGTGATCGGCACGTCGGTGACGCTGGTGATCCGGCTGCTGGCCGTGCGCTTCGGCTGGACGCTGCCCGAGCAGCGCTCGCTCAGCCGCCTGCCCCGCTGGCGCCGGCCCCGCTGAGCCGGCCCGCGCCTCCTCGCGGTCGCGGGCGGTCGCCCTCGTTCGCGCCGGGGCCCCGCTCGCCGGGCCCCGGAAGGGACCGGTCGGCAACTCCTGCCCCGTGGCGCGCCAGGGGCTCAGGCGTCGTTCTCGACGACGGTGCGCAGGAGTTGCCGACCGGGGGGATGCGCGTGACGAGCCGACGAGGTCGGCCAGAAGCCGAGGCTGCGGCTGCGGCTACGGCCACGGCAGAGGCCACGGGCTCGAGCCCCGGCCACGGCCACGACTACGGCCACGGAGGCTAGACGGCGGCGAGCTCGCGCGTCTCCGACGTCTGGCGGATGGCCCGGTTGACGGCCGAGACGATCGCCTTGAGCGACGCGGTGGAGCTGTCGGCGTCGATCCCGACGCCCCAGAGGCGCGTGCCGTCGACGTCGAGGTCGACGTACGCCGCGGCCTGTGCGTCGCCGCTCGCGCTGAGCGTGTGCTCGACGAAGTCGTACAGCTTGACCGAGACGCCCTGCTCGCTGAGCACGGAGAGGAACGCCGCGATCGGACCGGTGCCGCGACCGGTCGTCAGCTGGCGCTCGTCGCCGACGCGCAGCTCGACGTCGAGGCTGGTCTCGCCGCTCATGTCGCTCGACGTGCCCGTGCGGGTCAGCTCGAAGCGGCCCCACTTCTCGTCGGCGTCGTCGGCGGGCAGGTACTCGTCCTGGAAGATCGACCAGATGTGCGCGCTCGTCATCTCGCCGCCCTCGGCGTCGGTGCGCGACTGCACGACGCCGCTGAACTCGATCTGCAGCTTGCGGGGCAGGTCGATCGCGTGGTCGGCCTTCAGCAGGTAGGCCACGCCGCCCTTGCCGGACTGCGAGTTGACGCGGATGACGGCCTCGTAGCTGCGGCCGAGGTCCTTCGGGTCGACCGGCAGGTAGGGCACGGCCCACTCGAGCTGGTCGACGTCGACGCCCCGCTCGGCGGCGGTCGCCGCCATCGCCTCGAAGCCCTTCTTGATGGCGTCCTGGTGCGAGCCGGAGAAGGCCGTGTAGACCAGGTCGCCCGCCCAGGGGCTGCGCTCGTGGACGGGCAGCTGGTTGCAGTGCTCCGCGGTGCGCTTGACCATGTCGAGGTCGCTGAAGTCGATCTGCGGGTCGATGCCCTGCGTGAACAGGTTGATGCCCAGGGCGACGAGGTCGACGTTGCCCGTCCGCTCGCCGTTGCCGAAGAGGCAGCCCTCGATGCGGTCGGCGCCGGCCAGGTAGCCCAGCTCGGCGGCGGCGATGCCGGTGCCGCGGTCGTTGTGGGGGTGCAGCGACAGGATGACGCTGTCGCGACGCGCCAGGTTGCGGTGCATCCACTCGATCGAGTCGGCGTACACGTTCGGCGTCGCCATCTCGACGGTGGCCGGCAGGTTGATGATCACGGGGCGGTCAGGAGTCGCGTCGAAGGCCTCGATCACCTGGTTGCAGATGTCGCGCGCGAACTCCAGCTCGGTGCCGGTGTAGCTCTCGGGCGAGTACTCGTAGAACACGGTGGTCTCGGGGATCGTCGCCTCGTGCTCGCGGCAGAGCCGGACTCCCTCCAGGGCGATGTCGACGATGCCCTGGCGGTCGGTGCGGAAGACGACGTCACGCTGGAGGACGCTCGTGCTGTTGTACAGGTGGACGATCGCCTGCTTCGCCCCCGCGATCGACTCGTACGTGCGTGCGATGAGGTGCTCCCGCGCCTGCGTCAGCACCTGGATCGTCACGTCGTCGGGGATGGCGCCCTCGTCGATGAGGCTGCGCACGAAGTCGAAGTCGGTCTGCGAGGCGCTCGGGAAGCCGACCTCGATCTCCTTGTAGCCCATGCCGACCAGCAGGTCGAACATGATGCGCTTGCGCTCGGGGCTCATCGGGTCGATCAGCGCCTGGTTGCCGTCGCGGAGGTCGACGGCGCACCAGCGCGGGGCCTGCTCGATCCGCTTGGCGGGCCACGTCCTGTCGGGCAGGTCGACGACGATCTGCTCGTGGAACGGGCGGTACTTGTGGATCGGCATGGCCGAGGGCTGCTGTGCGTTCTTCATGGTCTCAGGTCTCTCTCGCCCCGCGAGGGGCTGTCTTCGCGTGTGGGTCGGCCGACGGCGAACTCCGCGACGAGGGAGGCCAGGGTCAGGACTCGTCGCGGCGGCGAAGGAGGAGGAGCACACAGGTGAGCACGTGCCGAGGCTAGCACCGACCCCGACGGCCCGCAGGACCGTGACGACGCAGGCGCCCGGCTACTCCGCCAGCCCGTGCTCGTACGCGTAGACGACGAGCTGCACCCGGTCGCGCAGCGACAGCTTCGACAGCACGCGGCTGATGTGCGTCTTGACCGTGGCCTCGCTGAGGTACTCCCGCCCGGCGATCTCGGAGTTGCTGAGCCCGCGGGCGGCGAGGTCGAAGATGTCGCGCTCGCGCGTGGTGAGCGTGCCGAACGCGGCGGGCACCGCGGCGGCCCGCGCCGACCGCCCGTCGAAGTGCTCGAAGAGCTCGCGGGTGGCGGAGGCGGCGATGACGGCGTTGCCGGCGTGCACGGTCCGGATGGCCGCGAGCAGGAACTCGGGGTCGGCGTCCTTGAGGACGAACCCGCTGGCCCCGCCCCGGATGGCCCGGGTCGCGGCCTCGTCGAGGTCGAAGGTCGTGAGCACGATGACGCGCGGAGGCTTGCGGGAGGCGGCCTGCGCCTGGGCGAGGACTGCCGTCGTCGCGGCGATGCCGTCCATGACGGGCATGCGGATGTCCATCAGCACCACGTCGGGGCGGGTCGCCGCGACCATGGCGACGCCCTCCTCCCCGTTGCTGGCCTCGCCGACGAACTCGAGGTCGGGCTGCGAGCTGACGAGCATCTTGATGCCGGCCCGGAAGAGGGCCTGGTCGTCGACGAGCGCGACTCGGACGGCGGTGGCGGGCGTGGTGGGGCTCATCGGCGGATTCCTACTTCTTGGGTGAGGGCGAGGGTGGGCACGACGGCGTGCACGACGAAGCGGCCGTCGGCGTCCTGCGTGGTCAGCGAGCCCCCGGCGAGGGTCGCGCGCTCGCGCATCCCGTCGAGGCCGTGCCCGCCGCCGCGTCGGTCGTCTCCGCCGGGGCGGGTGTCGACGGGCTGGGTGGCGGGCCGGACGACGTTCGTGACGACCAGGTGGAGGGCCTCGTACCGCCAGTCGAAGAGGAGGTCGACGGGCGCGCCCGCGGCGCCGTGGCGCAGCACGTTCGTCAGCGACTCCTGCACGATCCGGAAGACCGCGAGCTGCCGGTTGGTGCCCAGCACCTGCGCCTCGCCCTGCACCCGGTGCTCGATGACCAGGCCGGAGGCGCGCATCTGCTCCAGCAGCCGGTCGAGGTCGCCGAGGGCCGGCTGGGGCGCCTCCCCCTGGCTGTGGCGGAGCTGCCCGAGCAGCACGCGGACGTCGCCGAGCGCCTCCCGGGCCGTGGTCGCGATGGTGACGAGGGCGTCGTCGACGGACCCGGCGTCGACCCTTGCCGCGTAGCGCGCGCCGTCGGCCTGGGCGATGACGACGGCCAGGGAGTGCGCGACGACGTCGTGCATGTCGCGGGCGATGCGGTTGCGCTCCTGCTCGACCGCCACGTCGCGCTCGGCCCGGGCGGCCTCCCGCTCGATGCGGGCGACCTCGCCCTCCGCCCGTGCCGTCTCGCGCTCGGCGATGAGCTGCGCCTCACGGCTGAGGCGCTCGGACGACCGTGCCCGCGCCAGCAGGCCGCCCGCCCACGGCAGGCCGAGGAGGGCGAGGAAGCCGAGGAAGGTGATGCCCAGCTGGAGCAGGATCCGCACGACGTCCTGCAGGCCGTAGACCGTGTAGTCGATGCCGAAGAGCGTGGTCTGCACGCTCGTCACGTAGAAGGTGCCCACGGCGGCCCCGACGACCGTGGAGACGAGCCCCGCCCACTTCGTCGCCTCGGTGCCGTAGGCGGCGACCGTGTAGAGCACCGCGCAGATCGCCAGGTTGCTCACGCCGGGGCTGGTCTGCGAGAGCATCTCGCCGATCGCCACCACCCAGGCGAGCGCGAGCGACGGGCCCGGGGCGAGCCGCCGGACGGCGAGAGTCGCCGTCATGCCCGCGATCACCAGCCCGGCCGCCGTGCCTCCCGCGCTGAGCCCCAGCGCGACGACCCCGAGGACGACCGCGGCCGACACGTCGACGACCACCTGGTACGGGGCGAGTCGTCGGAAGATCACCGCACCACCGTACGGCCCGCGACCCCGCCCGACGACACCGACGGCACCCCGGACGACGAGAGGACGACGGGGATCATCCTGTGGAGGGACACCGCCCTGGTCAGAAGCCGAGGCGGCCGAGCAGCTTCGGGTCCCGCTGCCAGTCCTTCGCGACCTTGACCCGGATCGACAGGAAGACCTGCTTGCCGACGAGCGGCTCGATCTGTGCGCGGGCGCGGGCGCCGACCTCGCGGAGGCGAGCGCCGCCTCCCCCGATGACGATGCCCTTCTGGCTGTCGCGCTCGACGAAGAGGTTCGCGTAGATCTCGAGCAGGTCGCGGTCGTCGCGCTCGATCATGTCGTCGATCGTGACGGCCAGCGAGTGGGGCAGCTCGTCCTCCACGCCCTCGAGGGCGGCCTCGCGGATGAACTCGGCGATCCGGTCCTGCACGACCTCCTCCGTGACGGCGTCGGCCGGGTAGAGCGGCTGCGAGACCGGCATCAGCTTGATCAGCTCGGTGGTGAGCACGTCGAGCTGCACGCCCTCGACGGCGGAGAGCGGGATGATCGCCTCCCAGTCGCGCAGCTTGCTCACGGCGAGCAGCTGCTCCGCCACGGCGGGCCGCGAGATCGTGTCGGTCTTCGTCACGATGGCGACCTTCTTCGCCCGGGGGAAGGCGTCGAGCTGCTCGTTGATGAACTTGTCGCCGGGGCCGATCTTCTCGTCGGCCGGCACGCAGAAGCCGATGACGTCGACGTCGCCGAGCGTCGTCTGGACGACGCTGTTGAGGCGTTCGCCGAGGAGGGTGCGGGGGCGGTGCATGCCCGGGGTGTCGACGACGACGAGCTGACCGACCTCGCGGTGGACGATGCCGCGGATGGCGCGGCGCGTCGTCTGCGGCTTCGACGAGGTGATCGCCACCTTCTCGCCGACGAGGGCGTTCGTCAGCGTCGACTTGCCGACGTTCGGGCGGCCGACGAACGAGACGAAGCCCGCGCGGTAGGTGGACCCCGCCGGAGGCGCGGCGGAGGTGCGGTCGGCGTCGTCGGTGTTCGTCATGGTGCTTCTCTCGTCGTGGCGGGTGCGGGGTCGGCCTCGGCGGCCGTCAGGTCGGGACTGCGCTCGACGAGCACGGTCTGCAGGTCGTGCCGGCGGCCCTCGGTCCGGTCGGCGGTCAGCACGAGACCGGACACGGTCACGACCGAGCCCTTCTCGGGCAGCCGGCCGAGGGCCTTGGTGAGGAGGCCGCCGACGGAGTCGACGTCGTCGTCGTCGAGCTCGAGGCCGAACAGGTCGCCGAGCTCGTCGACGGGCATGCGCGCGCTGACGCGGAAGACCCCGGGGCTGACCTCACGGTGGGCGGCGACCGTGCGGTCGTACTCGTCGCTGATGTCTCCGACGAGCTCCTCGATGAGGTCCTCCAGGGTGACGAGCCCGGCGATGCCGCCGTACTCGTCGACGACCATCGCGAGGTGGTTCTTGTCGACCTGCATCTGGCGGAGGGTGTCGTCGGCCTTCTTCGACTCGGGGACGAAGAGGGCGGGGCGGGCGAGCGCCACGACCGGCGCCGAGTCGTCGCCGACGTGCTCGTGCAGGCGTCGGGCGAGGTCACGGAGGTAGACCACTCCGACGACGTCGTCGCTGTCGCGGCCGACGACCGGCACGCGCGACACGCCCCGGCCGAGGAAGAGGCTCATGGCCGAGCCGACGGTCGCCGTCGCCTCGACGGTCACCATGTCGGTGCGGGGCACCATGACCTCGCGGACGACGGTGTCGCTGAACTCGAAGATCGAGTGGATGAGCTCCCGGTCGTCCTCCTCGAGCACGTCGAGCTCGGTGGCCTCGTCGACCATGCTGAGCAGCTGTTCCTCCGACGAGAAGGACGCGGTGCGCGGCCGCCCCGGGGTGACCCGGTTGCCGACGGCGACCAGGGCGTCGGCCAGGGGGCCGAGCACGAGCCGCAGGGCCCGGACGAGCCCGGCCGTGACGACCACGAGCCCGCGGGCGTGGGCACGGCCGACGCTGCGGGGGCTCGAGCCCACCAGCACGAACGACACGACGGTCATGATGAGCGCCGACAGCAGCAGGGCCAGCCACCACTGGTCGACGGCCGTCGCGAACGAGAGCGTGACGAGCACGGCCGCCGACGTCTCGGCGACGATGCGCATGAAGTTGACGGCGTTGACGTGGGCGCCGACGTCGTCGGCGACGGCGAGCAGGGCCGCCCGGCTGCGCGGGGAGGCCTCGGCCTCCTCGTGCAGGTCGCCCCGGCTGAGGACGCCCAGGGCCGAGTCGACGGCCGCGAGCAGCCCTCCGAGGACGACGAGCACGACGGCCACGATGACGAACACGGTGACCATCACGGCGTCACCGTCTCTCGTCGGCGGCCGCGAAGGCGGCCAGGATCTCGCGCTGCAGCCCGAACATCTCGCGCTCCTCCTCCGGCTCGGCGTGGTCGAAGCCGAGCAGGTGCAGGACGCCGTGGCAGGTGAGCAGCAGCATCTCGTCGAGGGGCGAGTGGCCCGCCGTCGCCGCCTGCGAGACCGCGACCTGCGGGCAGACCACGATGTCGCCGAGCAGACCGGCCGGGGTGGGGTCGTCTTCCGTGCCGGGGCGCAGCTCGTCCATGGGGAAGCTGAGCACGTCGGTCGGGCCCGGCTCGTCCATCCACTGGATGTGCAGCTGCTCCATGGCGGCCTCGTCGACGAGCACGATCGCCAGCTCGGCCTCGGGGTGCACGTGCATCTGGTCGAGGGCGAAGGTCGCGAGCCGCTGCAGCGCGGCCTCGTCGACCTCGATGCTCGACTCGTTGTTGACCTCGATGCTCATCGGCTGCCTCCCGTCGACCGCGACGCCCCGTCGGCGGACGAGGGCCGCGCGGCCGCCGCCTGCTCTTCTCGGTGGGCGCGCTGCGCCTGCCGCTCGGCGTCGTACGTCGTGTAGGCGTCGACGATCCGGCCGACGAGGGTGTGCCGGACGACGTCGTCGCTCGTCAGGCGGGCGAAGTGGATGTCGTCGATGCCGTCGAGCACGCGGGTCACGAGCTGGAGCCCGCTCGCGCCGGTCGGCAGGTCGATCTGGGTGACGTCGCCCGTCACGACCATGCGGGAGCCGAAGCCGAGCCGGGTGAGGAACATCTTCATCTGCTCGGGCGTCGTGTTCTGCGCCTCGTCGAGCACGACGAAGGCGTCGTTCAGCGTCCGGCCGCGCATGTAGGCGAGCGGGGCGACCTCGACGGTGCCGGCCGCGAGCAGCTTGGGCACGATCTCCGGGTCCATCATCTCGTTGAGCGCGTCGTACAGGGGGCGGAGGTAGGGGTCGATCTTGTCGGTGAGGGTGCCGGGCAGGAAGCCCAGGCGCTCCCCCGCCTCGACGGCGGGGCGCGTGAGGATGATGCGCTGCACCTCGCGCCGCTGCAGGGCCTGGACCGCCTTCGCCATCGCGAGGTAGGTCTTGCCGGTGCCGGCCGGGCCGATGCCGAACGTGATGGTGTGCTGGTCGATCGCCTCGACGTAGCGGGCCTGGCCGAGCGTCTTCGCCCGGACGGACTTGCCGCGGCTCGAGACGATCGGCTGGCCGAAGACGTCCGCGGGCGCGGCCTGCCCGGAGTCGAGCAGCTTCGCGCTGGTCTCGACCTCGGCCGGGACGAGGTCGTGGCCGTTGCGCACCAGCGAGACGAGCTCGTCGACGAGGCCCCGGGCCCGGGCGACCGACGCCGCCGGCCCCTCGAGTCCGACCTCGTTGCCCCGCACGAGCACGCGGACGTCGGGGTACTGCTTCTCGACGGTCTTGAGGAGCCGGTCGTGGGGACCGAGCAGCTGGACCATCGCGACGCCGTCGACGGTGATGTCGACCCGGGTCGCGCCCTCGGCGCGGGCGTCGGAGCCGGTGGACGGAGTGTCGCTAGTGGGCAAGGGTGCCTTCCTGGAGGAGTCCCCCGAGCACGTGGGCGTGCACGTGGAACACGGTCTGGCCGGCCGAGGGGCCGGTGTTGAAGACGAGCCGGAACTCGCCGCGGCCGACTGAGAGGTCGGTGCCGTCGTCGGAGCGGAAGACGGCCGGGTCGGCCGACAGGGCCGAGGCCGTCGCCACGATCTCGGCGAGCAGCGCGGGGTCGCCCGCGGCCAGCTCGGCGACGTCGTGCCACCGCTCGGTCTTGGGGACGACGAGCAGGTGGACGGGAGCCTTGGGCTCGACGTCGCGGAACGCGATGACCCGCTCGTTCTCGAAGACGATGTCGGCCGGGATCTCGCGCGCGACGATGCGGCTGAAGACGGACGGCTGGTCGGAGCCGCCGGGGGCCTGGCTGGTCTGGTCGTCGGACATGCCGCTCATCGTACCGGCGGCCGGTGACACCGGCCCGACGTCGACGACGGGGCCGCCTACCAGCGACCGAGCCGCACGCTGAGGACGGCCAGGGCCGCCGGGCCCGCCGTCGAGGTCCGCAGCACGCTGTCGCCGAGCCTCGCGAGCGTGGCGCCCGCGTCGACGAAGAGGGCGAGCTCGGCGGGCGAGACGCCGCCCTCGGGGCCGACCACCACCGTGACGACCGAGCCCGCGCCTCCCTCGGGCGGGAGGTCGACCGCGGAGAGCGCGCGGTCGGCCGTGGGCTCCAGCACGAGCACCGGGCCGAGCGCCGTGCGGGCCGCGAGCTGCTTCGTCGTCGCGAGGTCGAGCACCTCGGGCGCCCAGGGCCTCATCGCCTGCTTCGTCGCCTCGCGGGTGATCGCGCGCCAGCGGCTCGTGCCCTTCGCGACCTTGGCACCCTCCCAGCGCGACACCGACCGCGACGCCGACCAGGGGACGACCTCGTCGACGCCGAGCTCCGTCGCGGCCTGGACGGCGAGCTCGTCGCGGTCGCCCTTGGCGAGGGCCTGGGCCAGCGCGATCCGGACGCCGGGCCGAGGATGCGCGGTGACGGTCGCCGCCACCAGCGACAGCCGGTCGCCGGTCGCCTCGGTCACCTCGCCCCGCACGACCGTGCCGCGGCCGTCGCCGAGCGTGAGCTGCTCGCCGACCCGCACCCGGCTGACGGTGACGGCGTGCCGTGCCTCGGCGCCGGTGACCGTGACGGTCGAGCCGGCCACCGCCTCCGTCAGGTCGTCGACCAGGTAGAAGTGCGCCACGATCAGAAGTTGAGGAACCGGTCGCGCAGCTTGCCGAACAGGCCCTGCTGGAACTGCGACAGCTCGGGCGCCTGCTCGCGACGGCCGGCGGCGAACTTCTCGATCAGCTCGCGCTCCTTGTGGCTGAGCTTGGTCGGCGTCACCACCTGCACGCCGATCTTGAGGTCGCCGCGGCCCGTGCCGCGGAGCTTCGTGACCCCGCGGTCGCGGACGGTCAGCACGTCGCCGCTCTGGGTGCCCGGCTTGAGCTCGATCTCCACCGCGCCGTCGAGGCCGTCGAGGGTCGTCTCGGTGCCGAGGATCGCGTCGGACATCTGCACCTCGAGCGTCGCCAGCAGGTCGTCGCCGTTGCGGCTGTAGGTCTCGTGGTGGCGGACCTTGACCTCGAGGTACAGGTCGCCGTTCGGGCCGCCGGCCTGGCCGACCTCGCCCTGCCCGGGCAGCTGGAGGCGGAGGCCGGTGTCGACGCCCGCGGGGATGTCGATGGGGATGGTGCGGCGGGCGCGGACGCGGCCCTGGCCCTGGCAGGTCGGGCACGGGTTCGGGATGACGGTGCCGTAGCCACGGCAGGTGCCGCAGGGGCTGGAGGTCATGACGTTGCCGAGCAGCGAGCGGACCTGGCGCTGGATCTGGCCCGAGCCGTGGCAGATGTCGCAGGTCTGGGGCGAGGTGCCGGGCGCGCAGCAGGACCCGGAGCAGGTCTCGCAGAGAACTGCGGTGTCGACCTCGATGTCGCGCTGCGTGCCGAAGACGATCTCTTCCAGGTCGACCTCGAGGCGGAGCAGGGCGTCCTGGCCGCGCTCGCGACGCGACCTCGGCCCCTGGCGCTGACCCCCGCCTCCCCCGCCGCCGAAGAAGGCGTCGAAGATGTCGCCGAAGCCCGCGGCGCCGCCGCCCCCGCCGAAGCCGGTCTGGGGGCCGAGGTCGTAGCGCTCCCGCTGCTGGGGGTCGCTGAGCACGTCGTAGGCGTGCGTGACGTCCTTGAACCGCTCGGACGCCTCCGGGCTGGGGTTCACGTCGGGGTGCAGCTCGCGGGCGAGCCGGCGGTACGCCTTCTTGATCTCCTCCGGGGTCGCCGAGCGGTCGACTCCGAGCACGTCGTAATGATCTGCCACTGGTTCTCGTCTGCCTCTGGTGTGCGTCTGCGCTCCGCGGGGGCCGCGGGGCGGATGTCTGGGTGGGATGTCTGCTGGTCGTGTGTCGTGTCTGGGGGTGGAGTCGGTGGTCGGGGCCGCAGGCCGGCGCCGGCCCTCGTCAGCGCTCGGAGAGCAGGGACGAGAGGTAGCGGGCGACCGCCCGGACCGCCGCCATGTTGGTGGAGTAGTCCATGCGCATCGGGCCGAGCACGCCCAGGCGGGCGATCTCGCTGCCCGACGACGAGTAGCCGCTCGCGAGGACGGACGCCTGCGAGAGCCCGAACGACTCGTTCTCGCGGCCGATGCTGGCGGCGACGTCGACGGCGTCGAGCTGCATCTCGCCGAAGAGCCGGAGCAGCGCCACCTGCTCCTCGATGGCCTCGAGGACGGGGTAGAGGTTGCCGCTGAAGTCGTCGCCGATGCGGACGAGGTTCGCCGCGCCCGCCATGACCAGGCGGTCCTGGCGGCCGGTGGCGAGCTGCTCGACGAGGCTCGCCACGAGGAGCCCGACGGTGGCCGCGCGCTCGGGCGGGTGCTGTGCCGGCAGGTCGGCCAGCGCGGTCGCGGCGGCGCTCAGGGCAGCCCCGCCGACGAGGGCGTTGAGCGAGGAGCGCAGCTCGCCGAGGAAGGACTCGTCGACCGGCGCGGGGAGCTCGACGACCCGCTGCTCGACCTGGCCCGTGTCGGTGATGAGCACCGTCATGACCCGGCGCTCGGCGAGGCTGACGAGCTCGACGTGGCGGACGCGGGCCCGCGAGAAGGAGGGGTACTGGACGAGGGCGACCTGGTTCGTCAGCTGGCTGAGCAGGCGGACGGTGCGGCCGAGGACCTCGTCGAGGTCGGTGGAGTCGCCGAGGAAGGTCTCGATCGCCTGGCGCTGCGCGGCGCTGAGCGGGCGGAGGTCGGCGAGCTGGTCGACGAAGAGGCGGTACCCCTTGTCGGTGGGGACGCGGCCGCTCGAGGTGTGCGGGGCCGCGATGAGCTCCTCCTCCTCGAGGAGGGCCATGTCGTTGCGGATCGTCGCGGCGGAGACGCCGAACTGGTGCCGCTCGACGATGGACTTCGAGCCCACGGGCTCGCGGGAGGCGACGTAGTCGTGCACGATGACGCGCAGCACCTCGAGCCCTCGTTCCGAGACCACCGCACACCTCCTCATCGCACCACGGGCCCGCCGCGCCCCGGGGGCGTCGACACGGACCGGCTGGCACTCGCCGTACCAGACTGCCAATGCTACGCCACCGGCCTGGCGGCACCTACTCGCGCCGCGCCTCCCTGTCCTATGCTCGGCGTGACGGACACCGGACCGCGCGGTCCGGTCGACGCCCTCGGGCACCGACCCCTCCAGGGCGGGAGGCCGTCACCTCCGACCACGACGAACCAGGTGAGCAGATGACCGACACCCCGCCCGCAGAGCCGCACGACCCCTACGCCAAGCAGCCCGGCCAGGGCGGCCCGGCCGGCCAGCCCGGCCCGCCGCCGTACGGCCAGCAGGCACCCGGCCAGCAGGCGCCGCAGGGCGGCCCGCAGCCCTACGGCCAGCAGCAGCCCTGGGGGCAGCAGGCCCCGGGCGGCGGTGCCGGCTACCAGCAGGCCGGCCAGCCCCTCCGCCCCGAGGACGAGAAGCTCTGGTCGACGCTGATCCACGTCGGCGGGATCCTGTTCGGGTTCATCCCGGCGCTCGTCGGCTACCTCGTGCTGAAGGACCGCGGTCCGTTCATCCGGGAGCACACGCGTCAGGCGCTCAACTTCCAGATCACGATGACGATCGCGAGCGTGGTCGGTGCCCTGCTCTGGATCGTGCTCGTCGGCTACCTGATCTCGGCCGCCGTCGCCATCGTCATCCTCGTCTTCAGCATCCTCGCGGCCCTGGCCGCGAACAAGGGCGAGTACTACAAGTACCCGCTGACGATCGAGTTCATCAAGGCGTAGCCCGCCGGCGCGACAGCGTCGCCGCACCCACCGAGGCGCGTCTCCCCCGGGGAGGCGCGCCTCGCGTCACGCCGGGAGCAGCCGGCTGACGACGGCGTCGGCCATCAGGCGCCCGGTGCGCGTCAGCTCGACACGGCCTGCTAGGGCGGCGCGGCCGTCGATCCAGCCGTCCGCGATGAGCCCGGCGACCGCCGCCCGGCCCGTCGCGTCGAGGTCGCTCGTCGGCAGGCCGTCCCGGGTGCGGACGGCGAGCAGCACGCGCTCGACCCGGCGCGTCTCGTCGTCGAGGGTCTCCCGCCCCGCCCCGGGCGACTCCCCCGCGGTCATCCGCTGGGCGTAGGCGGCCGGGTGCTTGACGTTCCACCAGCGGACGCCGCCAACGTGGCTGTGCGCACCGGGCCCGACGCCCCACCAGTCCTGGCCCGTCCAGTACGACAGGTTGTGGCGCGACCGGTGCTCGACGCCCCTCGACCAGTTGCTCACCTCGTACCAGTCGTAGCCGGCCTCGGCCAGGCGGGCGTCGGCCAGCTCGTACATGTCGGCGGCCGCGTCGTCGTCGGGCTGGGCGACCTCGCCGCGGCGGATCTGCCGTGCGAGCTTCGTGCCGTCCTCGACGATCAGGGCGTAGGCCGAGAGGTGGTCGGGCTCCTGGGCGAGCGCGACGTCGAGCGACCTCGTCCAGTCGTCGAGGGTCTCGCCCGGCGTGCCGTAGATGAGGTCGAGGCTGACGTCGAGGCCGGCCTCCCGCGCCCAGGCCACGACGAGCGGGATCCGCTCGGGGTCGTGGGTGCGCTCGAGCGTCGCCAGCACGCTCGGCACGGCCGACTGCATGCCGAAGCTGACGCGGGTGAAGCCGGCGGCCGCGAGGGCGCGCAGGTACTCCGCGTCGACGCTGTCCGGGTTTGCCTCCGTCGTGACCTCGGCCCCCGCCTCCAGCCCCCAGGTGTCGACGACGGCGTGCAGCATCGTCGCGAGGTCGGTGTGCGGCAGCATCGTCGGGGTGCCACCGCCGAAGAACACGGTGGAGGCGCGGCGCGGCGGCAGGCCCGCCCGCTCGAGCACACGGCCGGCCTGGGCGACCTCGGCCACCGCCTGCGAGGCGTAGTCGTCTCGACGGGCCCCGCGCAGCTCGTCGCCCGTGTAGGTGTTGAAGTCGCAGTAGCCGCAGCGGACACGGCAGAACGGGACGTGGAGGTAGACGCCGAGGTCGCGGTCGGCGACGCCCTCGACCACGGAGGCGGGCAGGGCTCCGTCGGCGGGGGCCGGGTCGGCGACGGGGAGGGCTCCGGGCACCGTCAGTGGCCCGGACGCACGTCGCGGACCTCGTCGGGACCGTGACGGCGCGACTCCTCGTCGTCCGCCGCGGCCTCGGCGGCGGCCGCGAGGTCGACGTCGTCGACGCTCGGCACGGTCTCGCTCGCGTCGCCGGTCTCGTCGTTCTGGCTCAGGGCCTGGAGGTAGCGCTTCGTGTAGAGGGTCTGCGTGCGCTTCATGAACGGCGACACGAGGCGCCAGCGCCACGTGCTCGGGCGCGAGAAGGCACGGATCGTCAGCCACACCGAGCCGTCGTCGGTCTGGTCGACGATCCAGCTCTCTTCTCCGCTCTCGGGGTGGCCCTCGAGCGTGCCGTAGGCGAAGCCCTTGCGCTTCGGCTCGTCGACGACGTAGACGACCCGCACCGGCGCCTCCACCTGGCGGCCCCAGGCAGAGATGACGAGCGTCGCGGTCGTGCCGGCCGTGAGGAAGGGCGTGCCGTCGGGCGCGTAGCGCGACTCGTCGGGGCGCTCCTCGCTCCAGTGCGCCGGGTCGACCGGCTCGCCCGACTCGTCGAACGTCACCGGCACGTAGCCGGTGTCGTCGGCGGGCGGCACGCCGTCGACGCGCACCGTGATGCCGCTGCGCTCCTGGATCTTCCAGGTCAGGGCGGCGATGCAGGCCGCCTCGAAGCGCGCGTCGCCGTGGCCCACCCGGGTGCGGTACTCGACCGGGGTGAAGCCGACCGGCGGGTACTGCATCAGGTCGGCGGCCTGGGTGGCCCCGACCTCGCCGTAGGTGGTCCGGGTCTCGGTGTGGGTGGCTCGGCGCATGGGGCTACTTCTTGTCCTTCTTCTCCGTGTCGCCGGAGAGGGCGGCGATGAACGCCTCCTGGGGGACCTCCACGCGACCGATGGTCTTCATGCGCTTCTTGCCCTCCTTCTGCTTCTCGAGCAGCTTGCGCTTGCGGGTGATGTCGCCGCCGTAGCACTTGGCGAGGACGTCCTTGCGCATCGCGCGGATGCTCTCGCGCGCGATGATCCGCGCGCCGATCGCGGCCTGGATGGGCACCTCGAACTGCTGGCGCGGGATGAGCTCGCGGAGGCGCCCGGTCATCAGCACGCCGTAGGCGTAGGCCTTGTCGCGGTGGACGATGGCGCTGAAGGCGTCGACCTGCTCGCCCTGCAGCAGGATGTCGACCTTGACCAGGTCGGCCTCCTGCTCGCCGGTGGGCTCGTAGTCGAGGCTCGCGTAGCCGGCCGTCTTCGACTTGAGGCTGTCGAAGAAGTCGAAGACGATCTCGCCGAGCGGCATCGCGTAGCGGATCTCGACGCGGTCCTCGCCGAGGTACTCCATGCCGAGCAGCGACCCGCGGCGCTGCTGGCACAGCTCCATGATCACGCCGACGTAGTCCTTCGGGGCGAGGATGGCGGCCTTCACCATCGGCTCGCGGACGCTGGCGATCTTGCCGCCGGGGAACTCGCTGGGGTTGGTCACGGTGACGGTCTTGCCGTCCTCCGCCGTGACCTCGTAGACCACGCTCGGCGCCGTCGTGATCAGGTCGAGGCCGAACTCGCGCTCGAGCCGCTCCGTGATGATCTCGAGGTGCAGCAGGCCGAGGAACCCGCAGCGGAAGCCGAAGCCGAGGGCCACCGACGTCTCGGGCTCGTAGACCAGCGCCGCGTCGGAGAGCTTCAGCTTGTCGAGCGCCTCACGGAGGTCGGGGTAGTCGCTGCCGTCGATCGGGTACAGGCCCGAGAACACCATCGGGAGCGGCTCGGTGTAGCCCGGCAGCGCCTCGGTGGCCGGCTTCGCGTGGGTCGTGACGGTGTCGCCGACCTTCGACTGTCGGACGTCCTTCACGCCGGTGATGAGGTACCCGACCTCGCCGACGCTGAGCCCCGCGCTCGGCACCGGCTCCGGCGACGAGACGCCGATCTCGAGGATCTCGTGCGTCGACTTCGTCGACATCATCTGCACCTTCTCGCGAGGGTGCAGCGTGCCGTCGATCATCCGGATGTAGGTGACGACGCCGCGGTAGCTGTCGTAGACCGAGTCGAAGATCATCGCTCGCGGCGACGCGTCGGCGACGCCGACCGGCGACGGGATGCGGTCGACCACGCGGTCGAGGAGCTCCTCGACGCCCATGCCGGTCTTGCCGCTGACGCGGAGGACGTCGGCGGGGTCGCCGCCGATCAGGCTCGCGAGCTCGGCCGCGTACTTGTCGGGGTCGGCCGCGGGCAGGTCGATCTTGTTGAGCACCGGGATGATCTCGAGGTCGTTCTCGAGCGCCAGGTAGAGGTTCGCCAGCGTCTGGGCCTCGATGCCCTGCGCGGCGTCGACGAGGAGGATCGCGCCCTCGCAGGCGGCGAGCGATCGGGAGACCTCGTAGCTGAAGTCGACGTGCCCGGGGGTGTCGATCATGTTCAGCGCGTAGGTCGCCCCGTCGCGCTCCCACGGCATGCGGACGGCCTGGCTCTTGATCGTGATGCCGCGCTCGCGCTCGATGTCCATGCGGTCGAGGTACTGGGCGCGCATGGCGCGGCTCTCGACGACGCCGGTGATGCCGAGCATGCGGTCGGCCAGCGTCGACTTGCCGTGGTCGATGTGCGCGATGATGCAGAAGTTGCGGAGTTGCTCGGGCGCGGTCTGGGCCGGCTCGAGTGCTCGGAGTGCTTGGGGGCTCACACGGTCCTCTGGGGGTGGCGGGCGGGGGTCCGAGCATTCTCCCACGCCGGCGACGCGGCGAGGGCCCGGCAGCGCCGACCCGCGCCCCCGGAGGGTCGGCCCGGGCCGCCTAGCCGAGGCCGCCGAGGAGGTGCGCGACGCCGAGCGGGACGCCCACGGCCAGGCCGAGGCCCAGCACGATCGCCGCGCCCGCGAGCATGACGGCGTTGGCGACGATGCCGATCGTCGAGAACGTGCGCGCCTCGGGCTCGCGACGGCGCGCGACGACGCCGAGCACGAGGCCGACGATCGGCACGACGAGGGTGAAGCCCGCGGCGACGGAGACCAGGCCGAGCACGAGGCTCGTGACGCTGAGGGGCGCGGAGGCGGCGGCGGGGGCGGCGACGGAGGGGGACGGGGCGGGGGCGGTGGTGGTCGAGGTCATGCACCGAGCCTAGGAAAATCGACCCGCGACTCCTCGGGGGCTGACCCCCGGAAACGGCCGGGGGGCCGCCCTCGCCCGGGGTGCCGGAGACACCGGACGGGTCAGCCGAGTGACGCGACGCTCAGTCGGACGACACGACGGAGGCGCGGCCGAGCGGGCGTCGCGGGTCACCGGGAGCGGGCAGCGCGGCCAGGCCCCGCGTGATCACCTCGGGCGACGAGGCGAGGCAGACGCGGATCCAGCCCTCGCCGGAGCGGCCGAACGCGCTGCCCGGCGCGACGGCGACGCGGTGCTGGAACAAGAGGTCCTCCGCCCAGGCGGCGACGTCGCCCTGCGAGGCGTGGCCGACGTCGATCCAGAGGTAGAAGGCGCCCTGCGGGTCGAGGTAGCGGATGCCCCGCTCGTCGAGCAGGCCCTTCGCCAGCTCGAGGTTGCTGCGGTAGTGCTCGCGGGCCTCGGAGACCGGCGAGTGGTCGCCGAGCACGGCCGCGAGGGCCGCCAGCTGGTCGGGCTCGGCGACGCAGCTGATCGCGGCCTCCTGCACCGTGCGCATCGTGTCGGCGAGGCCGCGCGGCGTCACGAGGTAGCCGACCCGGACCCCGGTCATCGCGTACGTCTTGCTCGTCGAGAAGACGCTGAAGACGCGGTCGTCGGCGTCGAGGCTCGCGAGGCTGACGTGGGGCGTGCCGTAGGTGAAGTACTCGTAGACCTCGTCGCTGATCACCCAGAGGTCGTGGCGCGCCGCGAAGTCGAGGAGCGACTGGAGCACCTCCCGCTCGTAGACGACGCCGAGGGGGTTCGACGGCGAGTTGACGATGATCACGCGGGTGCGCGGCGTGACGAGCTTCTCGAGGTCGTCGACGTGCGGCACGAAGCCGCGCTGGGGCGACAGCGCGTAGGGCACGGGGACGGCGTCGAGCATCCGCGCGTTCATCGTGAAGGTCGTGTAGCCGGGGTCGGGCACGAGGACCTCGTCGCCCGCGGCCAGCAGCAGGCCCATCGTCTGGTGCAGGGCCTGCGTGGCGCCGACCGTCACCCAGACCTGCTCGACGTCGACGTGGACGTCGTTCTCGCGGGCGAGCTTCGCCACGAGGGCCTCGCGGAGCGCGGGGACGCCGCCGTTCGGCGTGTAGTTCGTGCGGTCGTCGGCCCAGGCGCGCCTCGCCGCGTCGGCGACGTGGTGCGGCACGGGCACGTCGGGCTCCCCCACGACGAGCATCGCGACGTCGTCCAGCTTCGCCGCGATCTCGAAGATCCGTCGAATGCCGGAGGTGGGGACGGACGCGACGTGCGGGGCGAGCGAAGGCATGCTGAACGGTACTACGGGCGACACGCCGCGCCTCCGGCCCCGCGGTCGTTGAGGATGGCGGACGCGACTGGTAACGTTGCCTGTTGGCTTGCGCGTTACGTCTGAACTGACGGAACGCGATCCCAGCCGTGAGCCGCTCCGGTGGCAGCACCGGCGGCAGCCCGGGCAGGACGCACCGTCCTCCGGTCGGCTGGCGCATCACTCGTCCAGACACAGAAACCAAGGAAGTAGCGAACGTGGCAAACATCAAGTCGCAGATCAAGCGCATCGGCACCAACAAGAAGGCCCAGGACCGCAACAAGGCCGTCAAGAGCGAGCTCAAGACCGCGATCCGCGCCACGCGCGAGGCCATCGTCTCGGGCGACAAGGACAAGGCCACCAGCACCCTCGCCCTCGCGGCGAAGAAGCTCGACAAGGCCGCCAGCAAGGGCGTCATCCACAAGAACCAGGCGGCGAACCGCAAGTCGGCCATCGCCAAGCAGGTCAGCGCTCTCTGAGCCGACCCCCGGTGAGGCGTCGCTGACGCAGCATCCCCGACGACCTGGTCGTCGACGATGAAGGCCCCGTCTCCTCGAAGACGGGGCCTTCGTCGTGCCCGCGGCCGGCGGCCGCGGCTGCGGGCGGGCCCTGTCGGCAACTCCTGCGGCGTGCTCGCCGGAGCGGCCCCTACGCCGCTCCCGCGACACGGAGCAGGAGTTGCCGACACGCACGCTCCACAGCGACGAGCGTCCGCGGCACGGCCGAACCGGCACCGCGCCTCCCCCGCGGACCGTCGGCAACTCCTGCGGGATGCCCGCCGGGTCGGCCCCCACGCCGCTCCCGCGACACGGAGCAGGAGTTGCCGACGCGCACGCTCCACGGCGACGAGCGTCCGCGGAACGGCCGAACCGGCACCGCGCCTCCCCCGCGGACCGTCGACAACTCCTGCGGGATGCCCGCCGGGTCGTCCCCCCACGCGGCTCGCGCTACCAGGAGCAGGAATTGCCGACGCACGTCGTGCTCCGCCGAGCGTGCTGGGCAGCCACGGCACGGGCACCGCGCCTACTCCGCGGACCGTTGACAACTCCTGCGGGGTGCTCGCCGGGGCGGGCGACCCGCCGCGCGCGCGACCGTGAGCAGGAGTTGCCGACCGTCGCGGGCGCGCGACGGACGCAGGACGGCCCGTCTTCGGGCGGGCGCGAGGGCGCGGAGCGGGGCGGCCCGAAGAGTCGCGGGGCGGGGCGGCCCGGGGAGGCGCGGGTCAGCGGGAGAGGAAGTCGCGGGGCCGGGCGGGGACCGGGGAGGCGCGGGTCAGCGGGAGAGGAAGTCGCGGGGCGGGGCGGCCCGGGGAGGCGCGGGTCAGTGGGCGAGGAAGCCGCGGGGCGGGGGCGGCCCGGGGCGGGGCGGGAGCCGGGGAGGCGCGGGTCAGCGGGCGAGGGAGCCGCGGGTGGCGACGGCGGTCACCATGCGCTCGAGGGCGTAGATCGCGTCGCGCTCGGCGCCCTTGACGGCGGCGTCGGTCTCGGCGATGAGCTCGATGCACCGCCCGAGGCCGTCCTCGCTCCAGCCACGCACGTCGCGCTGTGCCCGCTCGACCTGCCACGGCGCCATGCCGAAGCGCGAGGCCAGCTGGCCCGACGGCCCGTACGAGCCCTGCACCTTCGCCATCGTGCGGACCTTCATCGCGAACGCGGCCACCACGGGCACCGGATCCGCCCCGGACGACAGCGCGTGCCGGAGGAGCACCAGGGCCTCGCCCTGCCGACCCGCGATCGCCATGTCGGCCACCTTGAAGGCGTTCGTCTCGACACGGCCGGCGTAGTACTTCTCGACCGTCGCCTCCGTGATCTCGTCCGCCGCGTCGGAGATCAGCTGCTGGCACGCGCTGGCCAGCTCGGCGAGGTCGTCGTTGAAGGCCGTCACGAGGGCACGGAGGGCCCCCGACGTGACCCGACGACGCTCGGCCCGGAACTCGGCGGCGGCGAAGTCGAGCTTCTCGGTCTCTTTCTTGAGCTCGGCGCAGACGACCTCGAAGCCGCCGCCGATCCCGGACCGGAGCGCGTCGAGGAGCTTCTTGCCCCTCACGCCGCCGCCGTGCCGGAGCACGAGGTACGTGTCGTCGGCGGGCGACTCGAGGTACCGGAGGGTCTCGGTGAGGAACGCGTCGGTGCACTTCTCGACGGAGGAGACCCGGATGAGGCGCGGCTCGGCGAACAGGGAGGGGCTCGCGAGCGAGATGAGCTCGCCCGGCTGGTAGTGGTCGGCCTCGAGGTCGTTGACCTCGAGGCTCGGGTCCTCCGCCGTGAGCTGGTCGCGCAGCTGCCTGACGGCCCGGTCGGCGAGGAACTGCTCCGGCCCGCTCACGAGCACGACGGGGGCCGGCCGGATCTGGTGCCACGCGACCTGGTCGACGCTGACCGACGCCTTCTTGACGGTCTTGCCGGTCGTCTTCGCGGCCACGGTCCTCCTCCAGGTGCGGCCGCCCCGGGCAGCCGGTGACCAGCGTAACGGACCCCTCCGTCACCCACGACGCCGCCGCCAGAGGCGCAGCTCCGCCGCGGCGCCGTCGTCACGGGGTGCTCCGCGGACGGTCACCGCTGCGTCGCCGTCGAGGTCGGTGCGGGCGACGACGGCCCCGCCGACGAGCGCGAGGGCGTCGTCGGTCGGGTGCCCGTAGCCGTTCTCCCTCCCGACGCCGATCATCGCCACCCGGGCCGGAGCGCGACGGTAGAGCTCCGCGTGCTGGTCGGCGGAGCCGTGGTGCGACACCTTGACCACGTCGACCGGCCCCACGGCCTCCTCGCCGGCCGGAGTCGACAGGAGCCTCCGCTGGGCGGCCTCGCCGAGGTCGCCCAGCGCGAGCAGCGACGCGCAGCCGGTGACGCACCCGGCCGTGGGGCGCCACGCGGTGACGACGCTCGCGTCGTTGCCCGAGGCCTCGGGGTCGACCGGCCAGAGCACCGACCAGGCCAGGTCGCCGAGCACCCCGCGGGCGCCGGCCGTCACGGGGACGATCTCCGCGCCTCCCGCCCGGAGGCCGTCGACGACGGCCACGTCGGCCGGTCTCCCCGGCGCCCCGACGAGCACGGTGCCGACGCTGCCCGCGACCACGCCGACCGCCCCGACGTGGTCCGTGTCGAAGTGGGTGAAGACGAGCAGGTCGACCTCGTCGACCCCGAAGCGGTGCAGGCAGCCGGCCAGCGCCTCCTCGTCGTCGCCCACGTCGATCAGGGCCACGCGCCCGGCGCTCCGGACGAGCACGGCGTCGCCCTGACCGACGTCGCACTGCACGACCACCCAGTCATCGGGCACGCCCGCGCGCTCCCCGAGGCGGGCGCCCACGGCCGCGCCGGCCGGGACCACGAGGGCCGCCACGAGCGCGACGCCGAGCAGCCGTCGGGCCCGCAGCCCACGCGGCGTCAGGACGACGGCCGCCACCAGTGCGGACGCGACGACCAGCACGGCCACGCCCGCCGGCCCGTCGGACCACTCGAGACGAGCCCCCGGCCACGCCGCGACGGTGCGGGCGACCGCGCCGACCCAGCTCGCCGGCACCCACGCCACGCGTGCGACGAGCTCGGCCAGGCCGGGCGCCCACGGCGCCGTCACGCAGACCAGGAGGCCGGCCACGGTGGCGACGGGAGCCGCGGGCTCGGCCAGCACGTTCGCCACGACCCCGTGCACCGGGAGGCTCGGCTCGAGCAGCAGCAGCACGGGCTGACACGCGAGCTGAGCCGCCGCCGGGACCGCGAGCCCCAGCGCGATCGGCGTGGGCAGCACGCGGGCGAGCTCGGCCGCCAGCGGTCGCGCCAGCACGACGAGCCCCGCCGTGGCCAGGACGGACAGGGCGAAGCCGACGTCGCGAGCAAGCCAGGGGTCGGCGAGGAGCAGCCCCGTCACGGCCAGGGCGACGACCGGGAGGCCCGACACGGGCCGGGCGGCGGCGAGGTGGACCAGCACCACGAGCGCCATGACCGTGGCCCTCAGGATGCTCGCGTCGGGCGTCACCAGCACGAGGAAGGCCAGCAGGACGACGCAGGAGACCCCGATGCGGACGACGCGGGGCACCCGGAGCGCCCCGCCCACGAGCATCACGAGCGCGACGAGGACGGCGCAGTTCGAGCCCGACACGGCGGTCAGGTGGGTCAGCGAGGCCGTCTCCATCGCCTCCCGCAGGTCGTCGGGCACCGCCGACGTGTCGCCCAGCGCGAGGCCGGGCAGCAGGGCGCCGCCGTCGCCGGGCATTTCGGCCACGGCGTCGCGGAAGGCCCCCCGGAGCCCGTTCGCCACGGCCTCGACGCCCTCCGCCTCGGTTCCGGCCCGGAGCGGCCCCCGCGACGCCGCCGCCCACGGGTGCGGATCGCCGCGCTCCACGGGCAGCAGCGAGACCAGGACCCGGACGGCCTGGCCGATCTCCACGGTCGGCCCCGAGACCCGGGGCCCCAGCAGGAACAGCGAGGAGTCGCCACGCCAGACCGCCCGACCGCCCACCTCGACGAGGCCCACGTCGAGCTCCGCGGTAGTGCTGCCCGGGACGATCCGGGCCGTCGCGGTGCCCTCGATCGTGACCACCCTGCCCTGCAGGTCGAGGACGGCGGGCGGCCACCGGTCGTCCGCCCGCGCCGCGGCCGCCCCGAGCAGGAGACCCGCCAGCCCCGCCGTCACGAGCACGAGGGTCGCGACCGCGGTCGCACGGGAGGCCCGCGGCCTCCTGAGGGGGCCCGACGGGGACAGCGGCCCGGTCGACGCCCCGACGCACGCCCCCGCTCCCGCCTCCGCCCACGCCTCCGCACCCGTCCCCGCCGCACCCGGCGGGCCGACGCCCCGGCCGCCCCTCCCCGCGACGGCGGCCACCGCCCCGGCCGCCAGCAGGACCACCGCGAGGCCCGCCAGCACGACCAGCTGCCGCCCCGCCGACCACGGCAGCGCGACGACGAGCACCGCCCAGGCCACGCCCGCCGGGACCGCCAGGCGGACGTCGACGGGCGGAGCCGCCCCGCCGTCGCCGACGGTCACACCGTGACCAGCGGCCGGAGCGACTCGAGGGTCTTCTCGCCGATGCCCCGCACCTCGAGCAGGTCGTCCACGGACCGGAACCCGCCCGAGCCCTCCCGCCACTCGACGATGGCGGCCGAGGTCGCCGGGCCGACCCCGGGCAGCGCCTGGAGAGCCGTGGCGTCGGCGCGGTTCAGGTCGACCAGGCCGCCGCCCGCGCCGCCCCCCGCACCCGACGCCCCGCCCCCGCCGGCAGCACCCCCGCCGCCACCGCTCGCCCCGCCCCCGACGGCACCGCCCGCACCGCTCCCGTCCACGACCTCGCCCACCCCCGGCACCCGCAGCTGCTCGCCGTCGACCACCGGCCGGGCGAGGTTGACCCCCGCCTCGTCCGCCCCCTCCGCGAAGCCCCCGGCCGCGGCGACGACGTCGACGACGCGGGCTCCCGCCGGCACCTCGTAGAGGCCGGGGCGGGCGACGTGGCCGTGCACGTGGACGAACACCGACCCCGCGGTGCCCGACCCGGCCCCCGCGCCGGTCGCCGCCGCTCCCGCCTCGTCGTCGAACGAGCCGCCCGGCGACGACGCCGTCGTGATCGCGGTCTCGCCCGCGCCTCCCCCCGCTCCCCCTCCCGTGGCCACCGCCGTAGCGACGACCGAGCCCACCGCGAGCACCAGCA